>NZ_ASSI01000042.1:0-94620 GCF_000466765.1 Burkholderia sp. AU4i
CGCTCGACAGCAGGTCGGCGCCGGTGAGCGCCGAGTTCGCGCTCGCGCTCACGGCGTCCCACGTGCCGGCGTTGATCGGTGCGCCGGCGTCCATCGCGTAGAAGCCGAGCTTGCCGTCGATGAAAGCGGGCGGCGTCGCGGCGGCCGGCATCGCGCGCACCGGCCACACGAGCGGCAGCGCCTGGCAGGTGCGGCCCGTCGCGGCCCACTCGTCCCACGCGCCGGCGAGGAAATCGACGTAGCGCGCGCTGTGCGCGGCCGCATAGTGCGCGCGATCGAACGGTTTCGGCGCGATGACGTCGCCCAGTCCTGCGGCACGCACCTGCGCGAGCACCGTCTCGGCGCGAAGGGGGTTTTCGAACGAATCGGTGATCGCGCCGTCCTTCAGTTCGACGCCGCGATGCAATTGGTGATCGCTGCTGTAGACCGTGAGCATGGTTGACTGTTGCGGTGAGGGTGGCAACAGTTTATTGACCACAGGCGGCAATAACTTTGCTTTCGACGCGCGCGTTTCGTACAATTTTGAGAAAACCGCCTACGGAATCCCGGAAATGAGCAAAATTCGCGCTTCGGCCGAACTGGATGGCGTGGACCGCGCCATGCTCCGCCTGCTGCAGGACGATGGCGCGCTGTCGAACGCGACGCTCGGCGAGAAGCTGTCGCTGAGCGTCACGCCCTGCTGGCGCCGCCGCAAGCGGCTCGAGGACGAAGGCGTCATCACCGGCTACCAGGCGAATCTCGACCGGCGCGCGCTCGGCATGAACGTGTTCGCGTTCGTGCAGGTGACGTTCAACATGCATTCCGACCAGGATTCCGATCACTTCGAGGAGGTGATGCGACGGCACGACGAAGTGACGTCGTGCCACAAGATCACCGGCGCGGCCGACTACATCCTGCAGGTCGTCGCGGCCGATCTCGATGCGTACGCCGAATTCGTCGAGCGCGTGCTGCGCAAGCAGGCCGGGGTTTCGTCGATCCAGTCGAGCCTCGCATTGCGCGAAGTGAAGTTCTCGTCGCGCGTGCCGGTGCCGGGCGCCTGAACGACGCGGCGAACGCAGGGGCCGTCAGCCGATTCTCCGAATACTCATCCCATGGAGCACCACCTATGACGCGTTTCGTCCCTTCCCTGTCGCTGGCCACCACGCTGGCCTGCGCGTTCGCCCTGAGCGCCTGTGCCGCACCATCCACGCCGCCGGCCCAATCGTCGGCGCCGCCCGCACCGCCGATGGTCGGCAGCGATCGCGACGCGCACGGCTGCATCGGCTCGGCCGGCTATTCGTGGTGCGAAACGACCCAACGATGCGAGCGGCCGTGGGAACTCGCGAAGCAGAAGGGTTTCGCGAATTCGGCGCAAGCGTACGACCAGTTCTGCCGGAACGCTGCCGCCAGGTAAAGTGACGTGACGTCGCGCGATCGTGTCGCGGCACGCTGCCGCGACACGACGAGATACAAACAAGACGCTCCCGAAAAACCGTCACGATCCCGCGCAGTTATCCACACGTTTCCCGGTTCCGCCGACCGTCATTCCGGAAACCCGGACACGCAAAAAACCCCACGAAAACAACGGTATTTTTCGTTTGTGACACAGCAAACGAGTTCGGTTACATTACGCGCCCCTTGCCACCCCGCCCCCCGCAAAACGCGTCGCGCGCGGCCTCTTTCCACGCAGCCTGAAGCGCCTTCCGCCCAGGCTTGCCGCAAGGGCCCGGGCGCGTCGTGCGCCACTGTGACGCAGGCGCTTGCCTGCCCGCGGGAAGCCGATCCGAAGGTGTCCTTCCCGATGGTTTCGCGTGCGCAAATGCAACGCGGCGCGGTGTCGATCCGGAATTCCGGATTCGCGATCCGGATCTCCGGATCGACGTTTCACCGCGGTCGACACGCACGCCGGGCGGCTTGGCAAACCGATGCATCCAAGTTGAAAAAGGGATCTGCTGTGATCAAAACGTTACGGGTAATACTGTCGGCGCTCGCGCTGTGCGTCGCCGCGTCGTCCGCGCACGCCGCCGATACGAAGAAGGTCGACGTCCTGCTGGTGGGCGGCGGCATCATGAGCTCGACGCTCGGCGTCTGGCTGCACGAGCTCCAACCTGACTGGTCGATGACGATGGTCGAGCGCCTCGACGGCGTCGCACTGGAAAGCTCGAACGGCTGGAACAACGCCGGCACCGGCCACTCGGCGCTCGCCGAACTCAACTACACGCCGGAGAAGGCGGACGGCAAGGTCGACATCTCGAAGGCCATCGAGATCAACGAGTCGTTCCAGATCTCGCGCCAGTTCTGGGCGTGGCAGGTCAAGCAGGGCGTGCTGAAGAACCCGCACTCGTTCATCAACTCGACGCCGCACATGAGCTTCGTGTGGGGCGACGACAACGTCCGCTTCCTGAAGAAGCGCTACGAGGCGCTGCAGGCCAGCCCACTGTTCCGCGGCATGCAGTATTCGGAAGACTACGACCAGATCAAGCAGTGGGTGCCGCTGATGATGGAAGGCCGCGACCGCAACCAGAAGGTCGCGGCAACGTGGACGCCGATCGGCACCGACGTGAACTTCGGCGAGATCACGCGCCAGTTCGTCGGCTACCTGAAGACGCAGCCGAACTTCACGTTGTCGCTGTCGAGCGAAGTGCGCGAGATCACGCGCAATGCCGACGGCACGTGGCACGTGACGTGGGTCAAGCTGCACTCGGATGAACCGGCGCAGTCGGTCGACGCGAAGTTCGTGTTCATCGGCGCGGGCGGCGGTGCGCTGCATCTGCTGCAGGCGTCGGGCATCCCCGAGGCGAAGGACTACGGCGCGTTCCCGGTCGGCGGCTCGTTCCTCGTGACGGAGAACCCCGAGGTCGTGAAGCAGCATCTCGCGAAGGCGTACGGCAAGGCGTCGGTCGGCTCGCCGCCGATGTCGGTGCCCCACCTCGACACGCGGATCATCGACGGCAAGAAGATCATCCTGTTCGGGCCGTTCGCGACGTTCTCGACCAAGTTCCTGAAGAACGGTTCGTACTTCGACCTGGCGAAGAGCACCAACCTGCACAACGTTGCGCCGATGATGCGCGTGGGCGTCGACGAATTCCCGCTGGTCCAGTACCTCGCCGGCCAGCTGATGCTGTCCGACGACGACCGTTTCAACGCGCTGAAGGAATACTTCCCGAACGCGAAGAAGGAAGACTGGCGCCTGTGGCAGGCCGGCCAGCGCGTGCAGATCATCAAGCGCGACCCGGTGAAGGGTGGTGTGCTGAAGCTCGGCACCGAGATCGTCAGCTCGCAGGACGGCAGCATCGCGGGCCTGCTCGGCGCGTCGCCGGGTGCGTCGACGGCCGCGCCGATCATGCTGAACCTGATGAAGAAGGTGTTCAAGGACAAGGTCGCGACGCCCGAGTGGCAGCAGAAGATCCGCCAGATCGTGCCGAGCTACGGCACGAAGCTGAACGACAGCCCGGCGAAGGTCGTCGAGGAATGGACCTACACGAGCGACGTGCTGCAACTGGCGCCGCCGCCGAAGATCGACATGGCGACGCCGTCGCAGGCAACGGGCACGGTCCCGGCACGCCCCGCGAAGGCGTCGGCTGACATGGCGCTGTGATGCGCTGAGCGGCAACGCGTGATTTGAACGGCTATCCGCGAGGATGGCCGTTTTTACGTGCGCGGGCCGCGCCTCCTGCATGGTGGTCCTTGCCGCAGGACTCCAGGACGTTGGCGAACGTGACCGACTCAGGCTCGATCAGTGCGAGGAAGGCTTCGCACTGCGGCGGCCCCCGCCAGCCGTCGCAGATGTCCCAAACAGACTGCTGGCTGGTAGCGAACAGAAGGTCGAGATAGGTGCCGTCTCGCAGCGTCACCAGATGACGCGACAGGAATCCCGGTTGATGCCGCAAGTTGCAGGTATCCGAATACGCCACTTTCCACGAAATGCATGGTATGCGAGATCGTGTCGTGGATCTGCACGACTTCGTGGCGTATAACCTGGCGCAGGTCATCGATTTGCACACGGCGGATCGCCGGGACATTCCCACTCATGTTGCCTGACTCCGAGACGAGTACCTGCTCGCCATCGGGACCTTCGAACAGATAACTTCCGACTGCTTTCAACAGCCGCTGTCACTCCACCTGCCATCCTGCTTCGCCCTCGACCAGAGTGCCGCCATGGCTCGTGGTGTCGCCTTCGCGCGCCACCGGCTGGCCTTCGATCTCCGTGCCGGGCGAGCCGGTTTGAATCTCCGCACCGCAACTGATGCGATCGCCGACGCGCGCGATCGCTCGGCCGTTAATGGCAGCGGACTCGGCGCCGCTGACAACGGTTCCGTCGCCGTGGATGGGACAGCTGTGTCGGTGGCCGACGAGTACGATAGGTCGCATATCAAGCTCCTTATGGTTTGTACTACTTTTGAATATCCTGGCGCCTACTAGCGAGCAGGCGAAGACCACCGAAGATGCCGATCGCCAAGGCAGGTAACGAGGCCAGGGCGAGCTTCATAGTCACGACGGTGATGGTGAGACCGACGCAACTGACCACGATCAGCGCGCCGAGCACCTTGGCCAGCCTCGTGCCGTGGAAATGGCTCTGCTTGATCGGCACCGTCGGGTGGTGCGACCGCCACGTCGCCATGGCTGGGCCAAGCGCCGCCTGGAAGTCCTTGTAGCCGGGTGTCTTGCGGTTACCGAGCAAGGTGAGCGTTGGCTGCTCCCGGCGCGTGAGTCGGATCAGTCCGTCCAAGGTATACGCGGTGATACTGTCAAAGGGGACTGTTCCATAGCGCTTGAAGACCAATGAATCGGGTGTGACGTGCACCACGTCTTTGGCAGGCGGGTACACCACGTGGGCCAGGATCAACGGAGTGGCGATACAGACGACTGTCAGCGCCGCGATGGCAAGAAGAGATACTTCGGTGAGCGATGGGAATAGCGCGAGTATCGCCACGACGAACAGGGGAGAAAAAAGCGCCGACAGCGGGGCGACCTGGTGCCACTTGGTGTAGATAACCACGTTAGGTAGGTCGTTGACTCCGTTGGTGTCCGTTTCGAGGCTGGGGTTGTTCATGCAAGCGCACTCCAGAAAATATTTGATCGGCAGCTTCGAGACCGTTGGGGTGTGATGTTGTGTTTCCGGTCGTTCGATAGAGTGGATAATCGCGTCGCCTCACCTCGTGCAGCGCGTCGGCTCTCCCCCATTCAGTGCTTCCGAAGGTGGCGGTGCGCTGCGCACGTTGAACACGCGGCACACCACATACCAGCACAAGGCGGAGAACAGGTTGTACGGGAACAGGATCAGCCACATCGGCAACAGCCAATTCTTCTTGCCTTGCCACTCGCCCGGCTCGCCGCTGCGCCATGGCGCATAGTGGCGCCAGGCTTCGGCCGGGGTCAGGCAGATGCAGTGTAGCGGCACGTACCACCAGTTGGGCTCGCCGGGCGGCGGCAAGTGGTCCAGGCCCTTCTCCATGAACTGGTAGATGTATTCCCACACCTCAGCGATGTAGCGCGGGTCGGGGTCATTGGGCGCATTGCTGTCGACCCAGAGTACGGTGCGATCTTGCTCGTCACCCGGTGCCGGCCGTGGGCCGAAGGCCAATGCGAAATTCGTGCTGAAGGATCGGCCGCCGAACTCGTTGCGCACGAATTCGGCGCCTTCGGTCCGTGCCCAGTCGAACGCAATCAGGGTCTTGTTGCGCTGGTAGTAGACCTTACGCGTTTTGCGATTGAAGTAGAAGTTGGATAACCGCTTGATAAAGAAGATGCGGTACCAGACAAGAATACAAACAAACGCGGGAAACACCATGATTATCGAGTAACCTATCAATAGATCGGCACTGACATTCCCCGTGAAAAATACCAAGTACGTAATGACAAAAACGCCAGCCAAGGTCATGGAGATATACATCTTTCCCATGAATATGGAATCCGCTACCGACGGATTCCGTAGACAGAGGACATCCCGATCAACGCTGACCAACTGATCGCGGATGGCCTGCGCCACACCGGTACGCGTCTGTCGAGAAAATCGCCATGTCATCGCCATCGGTTCAACGCTCCAATTGAAATTGCTCGGTGGCCTGTGCGCTTTCATCCAGGCCCTGATTAGGCATGTAATAGATGCGCAAAGCCATCCGGTAGACCTCCGTAACTTCCTTCTTGAAATGGATGACCAAGCCACTGCGTGTGTCATAGCAGGTCGGGTTACCGACAACGCAGATGTTGCCTTGCTCCAATATCTCGGACCAATGGCTTTGCCCCATGACATAGCCGCGTAGCAGGACCGCGAATTCCACAGTGGTCGTGGTTTGTGGTACCTGGTTTGTCGCGATCCTGCCCCAATCCGGGTATGACCACTCCAACAGTTTGCGGTGCCAGGTGCTGTCGATGCCTTTGATCCCGATGGCCTCGGCGTCTTTCTTGGTCAGCAGCACAGGGGCGTAATAGGCGGCGTACCAGGCCTTGATTTCTTCGTGGACGCCGGGAAACGGCGGCAGTTTCCCGTTGGCGTCCAGCTTGATGTCATCGCGTTTTTCACCATCGTTCAGGCGCTTGCCAAAGATGCCGCGTGCCGCCCAGAGTTCGATGGGGCTATGAATGCGGGCCGCTGCTTGCGCGTGGAGCCAAACCCCGCCGGCAAGAACACCTGCCCCAAAAAGCACAATCGCGGCGGCGGCCCAGCCAGCTACCGGAATCACCGCCGTCGGGGCAGCGATAGCCAAACCGGCCTCTAGGATTAAGGCAGACCCTGCCGCCACTGCTATTCCACCTGTAGCGGTATAGAAGCCAGCAGTACTATCACCGTTCCGGATCTGTCGGACCATCTTCGCAGAGTCCGAAAGGAACCCGGAGACAATCGTCGGATACCCCAACAACCGACTGAACAGATTGCCGGTAATAAAACTCATCACGCCGTTACCGAACGCCATACCAGGCGCGTTGGCGGTGTAGCGCAGCACGATGATCTTATAGGTGGAGCGAGCGCTGGCGCCCGTTGCCACCAACGCTCCAGTCACACCCAAGATGGCGGAAGCGAAGCCCGCCGCGTTTTCGAAGGACGGGTCGCTGCAAAGGCTGGCATAAGCGCTCTTGAGAGCGATGACGTTGAAGTAAAGCATGGCGACGTTCAGTGCGCCGCCACCGGCGGTGGTCGCCAGCGCAGCGATATTAGGGCGTACCCGCTTGATCAACGTCGCTTCGACGGTGACGGTGCGGCTGCCACTGACACGTACGCGCTTGATCTCCTCGAAGTCCGCCATGCCGGACTTCACGAACTTGTCCACCTCTTTGCTGAGGGGATCGGTGAGCGACTTCGTATTGGTGACGCCGTAGCGTGCGCTTAGCAGACCCAAGGCCTTCTCTGCATTGGCTTCGGCAGCGGCGGCGAGCACCTGCTGACGCAGGTTGCGGCTGGCGTCCCAGCGGGTCTTGCCCTGCAGGCGCTTGAGCGTCACGGTGGTCACCGCTTCGGCGGTGAGATCGGTGATGCCGGCGGCGGCCGGGAAGCGCCCGGCCAGACCCTCGATGACGCCATCGGCAGCGCCCAGCAGCACGCCCACCGCATCGGCCTTCTGCTTGAACGGGTTGTATGGGGCGAGCGCGAGATAGAGCGGACTGTCGGGCTGGTCCAACCAGGCGCTCAGCCGTTGAAAGCGGGCGTCCTCGTCGTCCGTGCCCGGCAGGGCCTGGCTCATGGGATGGACCATCAGGGCCAGGGTCATTTCCAGGCCCCGGGCGGACGACTGCTCATCGCGGTCATAGGTGGCCAATGCAGCAGCCAGACTGGTGGGCTCGTTACGATGGCGGGATTCGGCGGTAGCCAGCCATTGGTCGTGGTCGGTGCAGGCCTGGAGCGCGGTGCGCAGGTGGTTGCGTAGTTGCGCTTCGCGTTGATCGCGTTGGGCCAGGAACTGGTGGTATTTGGCGGTATCGATACGATCGCCCAGGCGGTTGCCGATGGGTGACACCCCCTTGTCGGTGAGCACCTGGTAACGCAGTTCGGAGGGCGTGGCCCGGCGCTGCTTGCCCCCCACCTGCTTGTGCTGATACTCGTCGCGTAGCTTGACCAAGTCGTCTGGCTTAGGCTTGTTGACGGGGTACATGCTTTGCAGCGTTTGATCCAGCACCGCGGCGACCAAGTTCTTGTGGTGGTAGTCCTTGCTTTGGGCGCTGAGTTTTTCCACGTCCAGGCGGAAGCAGGTGGGCACGCTGGGCACTTGGGGCTGGTCCTTGCCTTGGCCCGCGGCAGCCTGACCCTGCTGCGTCGGCAGAATGTCGCGCAGTTGATGCTGATAGGCGGCAACCGACAGGCCGAGATCCAGGCTGATGCCTTCGGCGTCGTTGAGCACGACCACCACGGGCACGCGCGGCTGGGTGAAGCGATAGTGCTGGCCCTGGGCCAGGAAGGTGCTGACGGGCAAGTCGTCCTTGCCGGCGTGGCTGCTCCAGTTCAGGGCGATGCGCTGGCTCTTGGGCTTGCAGTCTTCAACCCACTTGCTCAGGGCACTGGCGGGCAGCACGTGCGGCTGGCTGGACGGGGCCTTTTCACCGGAGGTCAGCTCGGCCATGTCGAGCCGGCGCATATGGCGCTGGCGCATGGCCGGGTCGGACGTGATCCTGGTGGTCATGGCGTTGGTCCACAGGTGCGGGCTGTAGCCGATCCAGACCTCTTTGGCCTTGTCCTGGCAGGTGTCGGCCCACACCCAACCCATGCTGTTTCCGGTTTTGTAACGATCCTTGCGGTGATACTGCTCGAGGCTGCCGTACTTGAGTTCCTTGTAGCGCCCTTCACCGTCGTATTCGTGGATGACCAGCTGTTCGCCCTTCGTTCCTTTCATGAACACGTAGACGTAGCCCGGTCGCAGGGCGCGCAGGGTGACAGCGCATGCTGGACGTCCGGCAGCGATAGTTATCTATTGCCACACTCGCGTCTATGGGACAAATTCGAAAACAGTTGCATTCGAAACTAAACCACGGCCAGTCGAATGAAAGGTCACAGACAAAGAACGGTGGCGAGACGAGTATCTGAACGGATTCGGGCAGAAGCGCCGCAAGATCGCCAATTTCGTACCGCGTGGTCAATGCGAATCCGGCATCGGTCTCCGCCGAAAGCCAATGCCGGCACCCAGTGCATGCTGTTCTCGATGCGCCAACACGCTCGCCGGCCTACGCAACTCGCGCTGCGCCGGAACGCAAGTTCGACACGTAGTAACGCCGCACGCCGTCGCGAAACAGCCTGCGCCACCACGTATCCGCTAGAATTGCGCCACGCGCGTTCCTGTCCTGTGATCGCGCCCCGATCCATCACCATCCCGACGAACCATCACGCGAACGGCTGCACCGCGCCCCGCCCTTTCGCGCGGACGCCGCGCGCCACGACCGCGCAATACCGGCGCCCTTACCCGACATGCCGGGGCGCCCAACCGAATTCAGCTGGAGAAAAATCCGTGTTTACCTGCCGAAACCAGAGCTGCGGCACGCAGTGGGAACAGTCCGACGTCGTCATCAAGGACGAAGGCCAGGGGCTGCTGTTCCGCTGCCCGCTGTGCGGCGCCCGCAACTACCTCGAGCGCTTCGAGGACGATGAAGGCAACGTCGCCTACGAACAGATGGAAGGCAAGCCTTACCTCGGAGACCTCGAATGACCCAGCCGACCGCCACGCCCTTCAGCGCGCTGCCGCTGACGCCGGCCACGCTCGCCAACCTCGCCCAGCTCGGTTATGTCGACATGACGCCGATCCAGGCCGCGAGCCTGCCGATCGCGCTGGCCGGCCAGGACCTGATCGCGCAGGCGAAGACGGGCAGCGGCAAGACCGCCGCGTTCTCGCTCGCGCTGCTGGCCCGCCTCGACGCGCGCCGCTTCGACGTGCAGGCGATGATCCTGTGCCCGACGCGCGAACTCGCCGACCAGGTCGCGCAGGAAGTGCGCCGCCTCGCACGCGCCGAGGAGAACGTGAAGGTGCTGACGCTCTGCGGCGGCACGCCGATGCGCCCGCAGGCGCAGAGCCTCGAGCACGGCGCGCACATCGTCGTCGGCACGCCGGGCCGCATCATGGATCACCTCGATCGCGGCAACCTGAAGCTCGACGCGCTGAACACGCTGGTGCTCGACGAAGCCGACCGGATGCTCGACATGGGCTTCTTCGACGACATCGCGAAGGTCGCACGGATGTGCCCGACCACGCGCCAGACGCTGCTGTTCTCCGCGACCTATCCGGACGGCATCGTCAAGCTGAGCCAGCAGTTCCTGCGCAATCCGAAGGAAGTGAAGCTCGAGGAGCGTCACGACAACAGCAAGATCCGCCAGCGTTTCTACGAAGTGACGGAGAACGAGCGTCTGCATGCGGTCGGCCAGTTGCTGAACCATTACCGGCCGGTGAGCACGATCGCGTTCTGCAACACGAAGCAGCAGTGCCGCGACCTGCTCGACGTGCTGCACGCGCAGGGCTTCCATGCGCTCGCGCTGCACGGCGAGCTCGACCAGCGCGAACGCGACCAGGTGCTGATCCAGTTCGCGAACCGCAGCTGCTCGGTGCTGGTGGCGACCGACGTCGCCGCGCGCGGGCTCGATATCGCGCAGCTCGAAGCCGTGATCAACGTCGACGTGACGCCCGATCCCGAAGTGCACGTGCACCGCATCGGCCGGACGGGCCGCGCGGATCAGGACGGTTGGGCGCTGAGCCTCGCGAGCATGGACGAGATGGGCCGCGTCGGTGCGATCGAGCAGGCGCAGAAGCGTGACGTCGAATGGCATCCGCTCGCGGAACTGAAGCCGGCCGACGACGGCGTGCTGACGCCGCCGATGGAAACGCTGCAGATCCTCGGCGGACGCAAGGACAAGATCCGCCCGGGCGACGTGCTCGGCGCGCTGACCGGCGACGCCGGGTTCGACGGCAAGCAGATCGGCAAGATCAACGTGACCGAGTTCTCGACCTATGTCGCGATCGAGCGCGGCGTCGCGCGCGACGCGCTGCGCAAGCTCAATACGGGGAAAATCAAGGGCAAGCGGGTCAAGGTCCGGTTGATGGACGAGGAGTAATGCCTGCGCGCGCCGTGCGACTTGCGCGGCGCGCGCCCGGCATCGTCGGATACTGACGCCTCCCGTTGCGCGTCGATCCGGTTGAGCGCGGCGCAGCGGTGCTCACAACGCTCATGCCGCTCACATCGTTCACGCCAGCGCGGGATACCCGTGCGCGGCGGCCTCCTGCGCGAATCGCTCGATCGTGTCGTAGTCGTTCGGCAACAGCCGCTCGAATCCCTTCAGCCGCAGCACGCGCGCGCGTTCCACATCGGCCGCGACCGCGACGTCGAGCGCATCCTGCAATGCGGCGACCCGTGTGTCTTCCAGCGCCCGCGATGCGACGAACGGCAACCCCGGCGCGGCGGCAGTCATGCCGATGACCCGGATGTCCTTGAGCAACCCGGGCAGCGCGTCGCCCACATACGCGAACGTCACGCAGTCGATCGCCGCGCAATCCGCTTCTTCCGCAGCCAGCGCACGCAATACGTTAAGGTGCGAGCCGAGCGCGGTAACCGAGCCGAAGAAGCGTCCGTCGAGCGCATGCGGTGCGACCGCATGCCGAAGCGCGTTCATCCCGCTGTGAGAGTCGTCGCCGTTGAACGCGGCCCGCAGCCCCCGGCAGGCGGCGAGCGTCGTCGCGCCGCCCGCATGGGCGCGTGCCGACACGACCAGCATGCTGCGGTATCGCGGGCCGTCGCAGCCGTCCGCATCGAAACGCGGTGTCGCGATCAATCGCACGTCGTCGCGCAAGCCCAGCATCCGGTACGGAAAGCCGCAAGTCTGCGACAGCAGCAGATCACCACGCCGCCACAGCGCGTGCAGGTCGCCGAACGGTTCGTCGGGCAGCGCGACGTCGGTAGGGCCGCCTGCGTTCGCGAACGCAGCGAGCGCGTCGCGCAGTAGCGCGCGCCACAGCACGGCATGGCGCGGCGTCACGTTGTACATCGGCAGGGCGGCGATCCATTGGCTCATGCAGGCATTCTACGCAGCGACGGCGGCACAGTGGAACCCGGTTCATCGCGCCGGAACGGGGCACGACCGCCAGGCCGCGCGCCCGAAGCTTATCGGCCGCGCGGCGATAAGCAAATGCGAATCGATTGGTTGGCCGTGCCGGGCGATCCCGGTACCGTCGTGATGCCTGCCCGAGCATCGCGATCGCCGCAATGCCGGACAGGCCGACCGTGATCCGCGAGACACCTGCGCACCGGGCCGAGCGCACCGGTTCCATCGCTCGTTCCCCGCACTGCCCGTTCAATCCTGCCTCAACGCCATGGCCGAATACTTCGACGTCGACCACGCGCGTGCGATCGCCGCGCTCCACGCCCGCTTCACCGCCCGCACCGAATGGCCGACCTGGCTGCTGGTCGCCGTCATCTACGGCGGCTGGCTGGCCGTGCTGCTGCTCGTGCGCAACGGGCACCTGTCGCTCGCAGCCGCGACGCCGCCGCTGATCCTGCTCGGCGCATGGCACATGTCGCTGCAGCACGAACTGCTGCACGGCCATCCGACGCGTTCCGCGTTCGTGAACAAACTGCTCGGCTATCCGCCGCTGACGGTCTGGTATCCGTACACGCTGTATCGCGACACGCACCTCGACCATCATCGCGACGAAGACCTGACCGTGCCGGGCGTCGATCCCGAAACGAATTACGTGACGCGCGAACGCTGGGCGCGGCTGCCGCGCTGGCGTCGCGCGCTGACGGTCGCGCGCAAGACTTTCATCGGACGAATCGTCGTGGGGCCGCCGCTCGCCATCGCCGCGACGGCCGCCGATGCGGTCGCCAGGTTCCGGCGCGGCGACTTCCGCCATCTGCCGATGTGGATCATGCACGTAGCCTGCGTGGTCGTGCTGCTCGCATGGCTGCAACGCGAGATCGGCGTGCCGTGGTGGTACTACCTGCTGGCCGTCACGTGGCCCGCACTGTCGCTCGCGATGATCCGCTCGCTGTACGAGCACCGCGCCGCGCGGCACCCGAAGGCACGCATCACGATCAACGAGGCCGGCTTCGCGATGCGGCTGCTGTACCTGAACAACAACTACCACCTCGTTCATCACGACCTGCCGAAGCTGCCGTGGTACGACCTGCCGCGCGCGTACCGGATGCGGCGCGACGCGTATGCGAAGAAATGCGGTGGCTTCGTGATCCGCGGCGGGTATCGCGCGTTGCTCGCGCGCCATGCGTGGACGCCGACCGATACGCCCGTGCATCCGTTCGACCAGGGCACGGCGTCGCTGTCGACGGGGAGCGGGGTGAAGGTGGCGGTGGTCGACGAGGTGCTGCAGATCAGTACGTGACGTGCGGCGGCGCCGCACTTCTTCGTGAAGCAGCCGGATTCAGCGACGCGGGCGTCAGGCCGTACGGCCGCCGATTCGTCCGCCGCGTCGCATTTTTCTTACGAAATGCCGACGATGCTGCTCGTGCCCGCGCATTGCCAATTGCGCCGCCAATGCCCAGAATGACGGCTCATCCGGGGCTTCCAACAATCATTTGCCCCGGCTCTGCCTCGCGGCCGCGCGCCGCATTCCCCGACGACGATGCAACCGAACTCCCCGCCCGGCGCAATCCGCGCGATCGGCAACGACTGGTCCGTTTCCGCGATCACCGCGGGCTTTCTCGCGGTCCTGATTTCCTACGCGGGCCCGCTCGCGATTTTCTTCCAGGCGTCGCAGGCCGCGCACGTGTCCAATGAAATGGTGTCGTCATGGGTCTGGGCGATCTCGATCGGTGCGGGCATCTCGGGCCTGTTCGCGAGCTGGAAGCTGAAGGTGCCGGTCGTCACCGCATGGTCGGCACCCGGCACCGCGCTGCTCGTCGGCCTGTTTCCGCAACTGACGCTCAACCAGGCCGTCGGCGCCTACATCACGGCCGCGCTGATCATCCTGCTGATCGGCGTGACCGGCTATTTCGACCGGCTCGTGCGTCACATTCCGCGCGGCATCGCATGCGGGATGATGGCCGGCATCCTGCTGCCGTTCGGCACGCACGCGTTCGCCGCCGCATCGGAGCAGCCCGCGCTCGCGTTCGGGATGATCGCGGCCTACGTGATCTTCAAGCGCCTGCTGCCGCGCTACAGCATCGTGCTCGTGCTGCTGACGGGCGCCGCGCTCGCGACGGCGCTCGGGATGACGCATCTCGGCAACGTGTCGCCGAGCATCGCGCGCCCGATCTTCATCGCGCCCGAATGGACGCTCGGCACGACGCTCAGCCTCGCGCTGCCTCTCGTCGTGGTGAGCCTCACCGGCCAGTTCCTGCCGGGCATGACGATCCTGCGCGTGTCCGGCTATCACACGCCCGCGCGCCCGATCATCACGGCGACCAGCGTGATGTCGCTCGTGGTCGCGTGCTTCGGCGGGATCACGATCGTCGTCGCGGCGATCACCGCGGCGCTGTGCACCGGCAAGGACGCGCACGAGGATGCGGGCCGGCGCTACGTCGCCGGGCTCGCGAACGGTGCGTTCTACCTGGTCGGCGGGCTCTTCGCGGGCACGATCGTCACGGTGTTCTTCGCGCTGCCGAAGGCGTTCGTCGCGATCCTCGCGGGGCTTGCGTTGATCGGCGCGATCGGCGCGAACGTGCACGGAATCTTCGAGGACGAGAATCACCGCGAGGCGTCGGTGATCACGTTCCTTGCGACGGCGTCAGGCATGACGTGGCTCGGGCTCGGTTCGGCGTTCTGGGGGATCGTGATCGGATCGTTTTCGTATGCGCTACTGAACAAGGTGCGGCGACAGGCGTGATGCGCCACGCGCGCAACGCTCGCCGCCGCGTCGCTCAGCGCGCGTGCTGGCGCAATAGCTGCACGAGTGCATCGGCCGGCGCCGTCGCCCCGTAAAGCCGCTCCGACACGCCCTCCTCGACGTCGATCTGTCCGGCGTTGTGCACGTCGTAGAGATCGACGATCAACTGCGCATGGCGTTCGCTGAGGCCCGCGCGCAGCAACGTCGCGGTCCAGGTGTCGCGCGGCAGCTCATGCGCGACGATGGCACGGCCGGCCGCCGCGCCGAGCGTATCCGCAATCGTCGTCACACTCACCCGCTGCGGCCCTTCGACGCTGACGATGCGCGGCCCGTTGCCGCCCTCGGGCGCATCGAGCAGCAACCGCGCCGCGACGACGCCCACATCGGGCGCCCAGATCGTCGGGAACACCTTGCCGACAGGATGGTGGAAGGTCGGCAGCACGCCGGTGCCGAGCGCCACCGGCAGGATGCGCGTCCAGTTCTGCAGGTGCTCGGCCGAACGTAGCAGCGTCAATTGCGTCGGGATCGTTCTCAGCCGTTCCTCGAGGTAATGGAACAGACGCGTGATGCCCGTGTTGCCTTCGCGCTCCGCGCCGTAATCCGACAGGGCGAGCAGCGCAGGCGGCGGGTTGGCGGCGAGCGCGGCGGTCGCGACGTCGATCGTACGCATCATCGTCGCCGCCGGATCGGGGTCGGCGACCGGCACCGGGCACAGTATCTGTACGGCCTGTGCGCCGTCGATTGCCGCAGCTATCGCGTTTGCGTCCGTCAGCTCGGCGATCACGACATCGCAGCCGAGCTGCGCGAAGCGTTCACGATGGCGTGCGTCGCGCAACACCGCGCGCACGGGATGGCCGGCGTTGCGCAAGGTCGTCACGGTCGACTGGCCGACGTTGCCTGATGCTCCGAAGATCACGAACACGATCCGCTCCTGGGGGGATGAAGGTGGGGTGATTGTCGGGTCGGGCGGAGGGAACGGCGCGCAGGGAGGGATGAATACAGCAGGAAAGGATGACGGGATGCGGGGCCGCGCACGGATCGCGCTGCGCCCCACCCACCCGTCACGCCGCCGAGGCTAGCGACGCGAGGGCTTCGCGTCCCCCTCGCCGTCATACGCCAGCCTCAACCCACCCCGCTCCCCCGATCGCGCAATCTCCGTCGGTGTCGCACCCACCACGCGATTCATCCAGTTCGCCATGTGACTCTGGTGCGCAAACCCGGCTTCGAGCGCGATCTGGCTGATACTCAGCCGACCTTCGAGCAACAACGCCTTCGCCCGCTCGACGCGGCGCCGCACGACATACTGGTGCACGGGCATCCCGAGCGTTTCGCGGAACAGCACCTTGAAATGCGGGACGCTGATCGACACGAGCGCCGCGAGTTCGGCAAGCGTCATGCGCCGCTCGAGATTCGCTTCGACATAGTCGATCACGCGTGCGGCCGCCTTCGGCGCGAGCGTGCGGCGGCGCTCGCGAAACGCCGGCTGGCCGTCGACCAGCCGCGCGACGAGCGCCGTGCACAGGCTTTCCGCATAGAGCGGATCCGACGCGTCCTCCGCTTCGAGTTCGGCCGCCATCGCCCACGCAATGTGCTGAAGGCGCGGGTCGCGCACCTGCAGCCGGCGGCGGATCTGCCCCTGCGACGGCTTCAGTTCGAGCTGCTCGACGGTGCGCCGCACGAACGTGTCGCTGAGCATGATGTGCAGGATCCGGCAGTCGGCGCTGTCGGTCCACTGGCCGGGCAAGCCGGCCGGAATCACGTCGACGTCGCCATGCGCCTGGATACGCGATACGCGCTCGCCGTCGCACACGCAATCCGCGCGAACGGGCCCGCCGATATGCACGCCGATCCGGTGATGCTCGGCCGCCGGAATCCGGTAGGTGCCCGCGCGGATTTCCAGCAGCGACGCGCCGAAGCCCTGCCAGCCGAGCCCGCGGCTGGAGCGCAGGCTGACCGGGACGCCGTTGTCCGTCGGCGCCGCGAGAATCGCATCGCTCATGGCCTTCCTCCGGTTGATGGGGATGTCGAACGCGCATTGTGACGCGTTTTTGGCCCGCCTGCCGGGCCTGCCGGCGGCTCACGCGGGCCGAGCAGAAAAAGATCATCCGTTTCTGCTCGGGGCCATCCTTGCGTGTGCGCCGGCCGGCGCCGTGCCGCTTACGATGGCCCCATCCGACACCTACGGAGACCGTCATGCCTCACTGCCTCGCGCAACGCACCGCGCTCACCGCGCCGTCGCCCGCCGCCACCCGCCCCTCGTCCGGCCCCCGCTCCCGCAACGACCGCACCACGCTCGCCGCCCGGTGCCTGCGCGTCGTCGGCTGGTACCGGCTCGAACGGCTGCTCGCGTCGATCCCCGACAGCAACGACGACTTCGGGCTCGTCTGACCGGCCGCGCGGCCGGTGTCGGCGCGGCCGGCATCGTCTACCTACTTGCGCCGCCGCTCGTGCGGTGCCACCGTCGCGCCGTCGATCACCGGCGCGCCCTGCTTGATCAGGAAATCGCGGAACAGCCCCGTGACCTGCGAAATGCGCCGGTCGGCGAGCGTGACCACATACCATTCGCGTTCGATCGGGTTGCCGGGGAACGGCAGTTGCCCGAGCAGCCCGGTGCGCAATTCGAGTGCACACGCGTGCAACGACAGGAACGCGACACCGAGCCCGGCTTCGGCCATCTGCTTGATCGCCTCGTTGCTCGACAGTTCGGAGCCCACATGGAAGCGGTGGCCGGCCGTCTTGAACAGGTTCTCGACGGTCGAGCGCGTGCCCGCGCCGCGTTCGCGCACGAGCAGGTGCGCGGATTCGAGATCCTTCAGCGAGATGCGCTTGCGCTGCATCAGCGGATGGCCAGGCGCCGCGACGAACACCATCGGATGCTTCGCGAACTCCACCGCATGCGTACGCAATTCCTTCGGCGCGCTGCCCATCACCGCGAGATCGATTTCATGCGTGGCGAGCATGCGGATGATGTCGTCGCGATTTCCAACCTTGAAATAAGTCTTCACATGCGGACGTGTCGCGGTGAATTTCACGAGCAGCGGCGGAATCAGGTACTCGGCCGTCGTGATCGCGCCGATCCGCAGCGTGCCGCCGAGATCGCCCGTCAGCGCGGCCACTTCGTCGCCGGCCTCGCTCCACAGATGCAGGATCTCGCGCGCATAGCGCGACACGATCTCGCCGGCCGCGGTCAGCTGTACCCCGCGCCCCACCCGCTGCAGCAAGGCGGCGCCCACCGCCTCCTCGAGCAGGCGAACCTGCAGCGACACGGCCGGCTGCGTCAGGTTCAGCTCCTCGGCCGCCCGCGACACGCTGCCGAGCCGCGCAATCATGTCCAGCGCCTTCAGCTGCCGGAACGTCGCGGTCTTTCCTATAAGTGAATACATATGAGTCGCTTATAAACATTAAATTGTTCGAGTGGGTTCGAAACTATATCGTCGGTTCTTGAGCAATGTCATCCGAATCGTCATTCAGCGGGAGCCCCACATGGACAACACCACGCCCAACCTTGCAACGGACCGCGCACCGCGCCTGCCGCGCATCGTGATCGTCGGCGGCGGCGCCGGCGGCCTGCACCTCGCCACGCGTCTCGGCGATACGGTCGGACGCCGCGGGCAAGCCGAAGTCGTGCTCGTCGACCGCTACCCGACGCACTTCTGGAAGCCGCTGCTGCACGAAGCCGCATCGGGCCATCGCGACCCGGCATCGCACACGATCGAGTACGCGGCGCAAGCAAAGCGCCACGGTTTCCGTTTCGTGCAGGGCGCGTTGCAGCGGGTCGACCGCGCGGCACGCACCGCAACGATCGCGGCCGTGCAGGACGCGGACGGCACGGAAATCCTGCCGCAGCGCGAACTCGACTATGACGACCTCGTGCTCGCCGTCGGCAGCGTGACGAACTTCTTCAACGTACCGGGTGCCGCGCGCCATGCGCTGCCGCTCGAAAACCTCGACCAGGCCGAGGATTTCCGCCGGAAGTTCCTCGCGGCCTGCACGAAGGCGAATCACCTGGCCGAGCAGCAGCCCGCGCGACGCGCGGCGCCGATCTGCATCAACGTGATCGGCGCGGGTGCGACGGGCGTCGAGCTGGCCGCGGCATTGCGGCATGCGATCCAGCAGCTGACGACGTACCGCTTCAAGGCGCTGGTATCCGCACGCGACGTGCACATCCGGTTGATCGAAGGCGGCCCGCGCATCCTGCCGGCACTCGACGCGCGGCTGTCCGGCAAGATGCACGCGCAGCTTCGCGCGCTGAACGTGGACGTGCTGACCGATACCCGCGTCGCGGAAGTCGGCGCGGATGCGGTGACGACCGCGACGGGCGAACGGCTCGCGAGCGACATCACGATCTGGGCGGCCGGCGTGGCGGGCCCCGCGATGCTGCGCGAAATCGGCGACATCGCGCTCAATCGTGCGAACCAGGTGATCGTGACCGACACGCTGCAGACGCCCGACGATCCGCACGTGTATGCGTTCGGCGACTGCGCCGCATGCCCGACGGCCGGTGCGAGCGGCTTCCTGCCGCCGCGCGCGCAGGTTGCGTACCAGCAGGCCGTGTATCTGGTCAACGCGTTCGCGCGCCGTGTCGCCGGCAAGCCGGTGGCCGGCTTCACGTTCCGTGATGCAGGCACCGTCGTGTCGCTCGGGCATGCGGGCGCCGTGTACCAGGCCGACCTCGGCGTGCGTTCGCGCTCGCTGATCGTCGACGGGCTCGCCGCGATCGGCCTGTATAAGTTCCTGTATCGCAAGCACCTGTTCAGCGTGGTCGGCGTGAAGCGCGCGCTGTTCCAGTCGCTGAGCCACTGGCTGCAAAGCCGCAACCAGCCGTCGATCAAGCTGCACTGAGCGACGACTCGCACGCAGCATCGCACAACGGCATATCGGGCGGCCATCGCTCGATATGCCGTTTTTTTATATGCATATAACGGTTGCATCCACAACGTGCGCGAGTTTGGTGCATCACATCGAAAACCGTCGATGCGAGGCTTGTCGCTCGAAAAATGTCGCGCGACACGCATCCCGCGCCGGTTCTGGCTGACACCCCGATTCATTAGTCGAATCGTATAGGTCGGATAAAAATATTAATTGGTTGTGTTTTCAGGATCGACGCTAAGGTGTGTGGCATTCCCGTCGGCGAACGGATCATCACGTTTCTGAAGAGGAATCACCGTGGTTATCGAAGCCATCGTCACCCGTCTCGACGCAGCATTCGCGCAAATCGAAGCAACACCGGATTCGCATGAATCGCGTCATCAACGCGACGCGATCATCCAGTGGCTCGACCGGGCATCGGAAGAAGGATATCGACTCGGTCTCGTCACGACGCTGCCGGCTGCACGGCTCAGCGACATGTTCGAAGGCCAGTTCGGCCGCGCGAACCTCGACCGCTTCTCGGTCGTCGTCACCGACGCCAATCAGCAGGACTCCGGATCAAACCAGCATCCTTTCGACGTCGCACTGCAGGCACTCGGCGTACCGCCCGAACGCGCGGTGGGGATCGCGAGCAGCGAACCGGAGCGCCGGGAAGCCGAGCATTTCGGCCTGTCGCGCTGCGTGAACATCACCGACACCGTGCGCTCGATCGCATCGGCCGGCCTGCACTGACCGCCGGCACACCGGCTGGCGACGGCCGGCCACCCTCGATCCGGCGGCCATCCGACGATTGCCCGACCGAATCCTGACATTCTGCTGTCAAAGTCGCTTGCAACACTTCCGGGCTTGATCGATCCCTCCCGGAGACGGGACGACGCGAAACCGCATCGTCCCGCCCGTTGCACACCACGATGACACGCCCGACCCGCACCGCCGCCGCCCTTGCCGTTGCCTGCCTGCTGCTCGCCGCTTGCGGCGGGGACGATTCGACACCGCCCGCGGCCTCGGCCGACAACAGCGGCTCGACGCCCGCACCGCAACCGCAACCCCAGCCCACGCCGGCACCCGCGACCTATTACCAGACGAAGACGCCATACCGTCCGCAGCAGGACGCCGCGACGTACGAAGCACCGCCCGCCGGCTACGCGCCCGTCTACACCGAACTCGTCGCGCGCCACGGCTCGCGCGGGCTGTCGGGTTTCAAGTACGACGGCGCGATCTACGCGATGCTGGTCAAGGCCGAAGCCGACGGCGCCCTGACCGCGCTCGGCGCACAGCTCAAGGCCGATACGTACGCGATGATGAAAGCCAATGCGCTGCTCGGCTATGGCGTGGCGGGCATCTCCACGCCCGGGTACGGCAACCTCACGCAAACCGGCATCCGTGAACACCAGCAACTCGCCGCGCGCCTCGCGCAGCGGCTGCCGGCGCTGTTCGCGGCCGGGAACCGGCAGATCGTCGTCGTCAACTCGGGCCAGGACCGCGCGGTCGACAGTTCGACCTTTTTCTCCGCGTCGCTCGTGGCCGCGCAACCGGCACTGGCCCCGGCGATCACGCTGCCGGCCGCGCCGTCCGGTTATCCCGCGAGCGCGCCGGTCGCGCAGCCGGCCGGCACCAACCGTTTCCTGCTGTACTTCCACTCCCTGAAGCCGGCCACCGACCTCGTGACCGATGCGGGCAATCCGTACTACGCGACCTACCAGGCGAGCCAGGCCTACCAGGCCTATGCGAACGACGCGACGGTGGCCGCAAAGCTCAACGCGATCAAGGCCGCGCCGCAGGCGGCCGACGTCGCGCAAACGGTGCTGTCCGCGCTCGTATCGCAGGCATTCATCGCGAAGCTCGGCACCAGCGGCTACACGTTCGCGAACACGGGCACCTATGCGTTCACGTCGGCGGACGGCAAGTTCACCAACACGCTGAAGGGCGACGGCAAGACGAAGATCGCGACGGCTGTCGATGCGGTGAACGTGCTGTACAACCTGTTGCAGGTCGCGCCCGCGATGACGGCGGAAACGGGCGGCGTCACGATGGAGAAGTACATCGGCGCGGAGCAGGCGCAGTATCTCGCGTATCTGCAGGATGCGGAGGACTACTACCAGAAGGGGCCCGGCATCCAGGAAGCGAACCCCGTCACGTACCGGATGGCGAAGGTGCTGCAGGACGATTTCTTCGGCGAAGTCGATGCGATCGCGCGCGGCGACCTGACCCACGCCGCGAAGCTGCGCTTCACGCACGCGGAGATCATGATTCCGTTTGCGTCGATCATGAACCTGAAGAACGTGTTCGTTCCGACGCCGCAAGCGCAGACGTACACGTACGCGAACAACCCATGGCGCGGCGATCAGGTGTCGCCGATGGCCGCGAACATGCAGTGGGATATCTATCGCAACGGATCGCGTCTCATCGTGAAGATGCTGTACAACGAGCGCGAAACGGATTTCCAGGCTGCATGCGACGGCGCGAAGCTCACGCCCGGCAGTCACTTCTACGACTACGCGGGGTTGAAGCAGTGTTACGGGTATCAGTGACGTGATGCAGGCAACGCCGCGCGCGACAAGCCCGTTTCGAAACCCGGACGCTGCACCTCGCCCGGGTTTCAGCATGCACGCGCCTGCCTGCTAGATCTTGCGGACGCCGTTCTGAAGCAGCGTCCGGTGCAGGAGGTCCACCTGCGACGCCGCGAGCACCCGCTTCGGGATGAGGCGGAACATCACCGCCGACTGATAAAGCAGGATCACAAAACGATCCTCGCTCCAGTGAACGAGATCCGCGAAGCGAAATTCCTCGTGCGAGGTCGGGGAATCGACCACGAAATGGTCGCTGCGCCAGATGACCGTGTGCGGCTGCTGGAGGGTCTTTTGCTGGCTGTAGATCTTGCGAGCGGCACGACGCAACAGCAGATGGTTGAGCAGCGGCACGCCGATCGTGACCACCGCCGCGATTCCCACCATCCACCAGACGTTCCGCCAATCCGGCAACGCGCCGCTTGCCACCCGGAAACCACCGAACAAAAGGACGGCATACGCTATCGACGTGATCGCGAATGCCTTGAGCAGATATTTCCAGTTATATCTGCGCCAAAGATTCAGGCGGTAAGCGTGGACCAGATCGTCCACCGTCGGTTGAAACACGATATCGGTATCGCTCATGTGCGGGCTCGGAATGTTCGCTGTTTTTATGCTTGCGCTGGATTGTTCACCGCGAGCGCCGCGATGCGGACAGTCGGCGACGCGTGCGCAGGGTGACCTGCAAACGAAGCCGCGCGAAAGCGCCGGCCATTCGATGCATGGATCGCCAATATACATGCGCAGAACGCGGACTCAGGCGAATCGCGGATCGGCGACGGCGCTCAACCGGCCCGGCATGCACTTCCGACGCTCACGCAACCCGACCGCCCCCCTGCCCGCTGAGCATCCCGGGCTCGACCAGCATGACCTCGATCCGCTCCTTGCCCTTCCCGGTATTCCGGCGCTTGAGCGTCAGCATGCCGATCTCGCCGGTCGACGCCGGATGCGTGCCGCCGCACGCCATCGTCGCGAAGCCGTCGACCGTCCAGAAGCGGCGTTGCGCGTCGACATCGCTGAAGCCGGTCACGATGCGCAGGTCGCGCATCGACAGATCGGCCGCGGCCGATTCGATCTCCGGAAGCAACGGCGACAGGCTCGTATCGCTCGCGAAGTCGATGCGTGCCTTGTCCTGCCCGATATGCGCGCCGATGCGCTCGATACCGGGCCGGAGCCGGTAGACCAGTTGCAGCACCATTTCCGCCGCGAAGTGCAGGCGCATCAGCCGGTACCGGCGCACCCAGTCGATGCGCCAGGTCACGCGATCCCCGACATTCAGCAAATGATCGTGCGGCAGCGTGTAGACGATGTCGAGACCCTGCTTTTCGGCGCGGATGACCTGATAGCCGCCGAGCGAACCCGCGTCGCTTTCCTGTCCGCCCGAAAACGCGAAGAAGATGGTCGCGTCCACCTGCACGCGTTCGCCGTCGACGTGCGTGACGACGGTATCCAGCGTGGTCCGGTAGGGATCGTCCCAGAATACTTTCTGCGTCATTGCCGCCACGCCTTTCGCCGAGAAAAGCACGCAGGTTAGCCGGATCGCGTCGGGGTGGCTTGTACGATCTTGCGCCCTTGCGCCGGCGCACCGTCCTCAGCCATGGCACGCGCTGCAGTCGCGGTATCTTCTTCACCCTTGCGTTCGACGCTCCACGTATGGATCGGCCGATGCCCCGGCCGCTCCCATTCGGGCGGCATCCACAGATGCTTCAGCCGCTGCAGGATCGGCCCCGGCGCGAATACGTCACGCCACATGTCGACGAATTCGTGCAGGTTCAGAACCAGGAAGTTGTACGAACGAATCTGCTGCGTGATCCCGTAGTCGACCGGCTCCGTTTCCTCGACGTAGGTGCCGAACAGGCGATCGAGGACGATCAGCACGCCGCCGTAGTTCCTGTCGATGTAGCGCGGATTGCGGCCGTGATGCGCGCGATGGTTCGACGGCGTGTCGAACACGTACTCGAACCAGCGCGGCAGCCGCCCGATCGCTTCGGTATGCACGAAGTACTGGTACACGAGATCGACCGCGAGCAGGAACAGCACGACCGCGGGCGGGATGCCGAACCACACGGGCGGCAGGTAGAACAGGAACACGCCGACGAACGCGTTCAGCAGAGACTGCCGCATCGCCGTCGTGAAGTTCATCACTTCACCGCTGTGATGCGGCACGTGCGCGGCCCAGAACCAGCGCACGCGGTGCGACGTGCGATGAAACCAGTAGTAGCAGAATTCCACGACGACGAAGATCGGCACGATCGTGAGGCCGTTCACCGGCACGTCGAACAGCCGGTGCCGGTAGACCCACGCGAAGATCGCACCGGTGAACAGGAGCCCCATCATGGTCTCGGCCACCTGATAGCCGGCGCCGAGCGACAGGTTCGCGACGATCTCCTTCCAGCGAAACGGCTCGCGGCGGCCGCGCCCGGTCATCACTGCGTATTCGATCGCGAACGCGATCAGGAAGACCGGCGTCATGCCGATCAGCAGCACCTGCTTCCAGTCCACGTCGTTACCCAGGAACGCATGGAGCCACGTCATCAACTCGGTCGGCATGTTCGCAGCCTCGATCAGGAACTGCCGGGCAGTATGGTCGCGCGCGGGTCGCTCCGCGTTGACACTTGCCGACGATTACTTGACACTTTCCGCCATGCCCGCCGCCTCCCCGCTATCGACGCAGCGCGTCTACTACTCGAGCACCTACGTGCGGCTGCTGTTCGACTATCTGTCCGAGCAGGGTAAAGACGCCGCATGCGTGCTGGGCGAAGCGCGGCCGCCCGAGGACGACCGCGGGCTCACGCTGTACGCGAGCGCGCACTGGCGGCGCCTGCTCGAATGCGCGGTGCGGGCGCTCGACGATCCGCTGCTCGGCCTGCACGTCGGCCAGCGGATCACGCCGGCCCATCTCGGCGCGCTCGGCTACGCGCTGCATGCGTGCCGCGATGCCGGCGCCGCGCTCGCGCGCTGGCAGCAATACGAACACCTGATCGCGAACG
The DNA here is from genome assembly GCF_000466765.1 of Burkholderia sp. AU4i. Taxonomy (NCBI): domain Bacteria; kingdom Pseudomonadati; phylum Pseudomonadota; class Betaproteobacteria; order Burkholderiales; family Burkholderiaceae; genus Burkholderia; species Burkholderia sp. AU4i. The sequence goes on from NZ_ASSI01000042.1 coordinate 25,150, forward strand.
TCGCGCGCATGGAAGTGCGGGTCGAGGCGACGTCGGTCGCGATCGAATGGCACGATGCGCCCGAGCCGCTCGGCCCGCTCGTCGACGAAGTCGCGCTCACGGCCATCGTCCAGTTCGCACGCAACATCACCGGCACGCGTGACGGGCCCGACGAAGTCTGCTTCGTGCACCCGTCGCCCGGCGACGATCGGCCGTACGTCGACTACTTCGGTTGCCCGGTGCGGTTCGGCCAGCCGGTGAACCGCCTCGCGTTCCCGCTGCACCTGCTCACACAGCCGCTGCGCCAACCGGACGACGCGCTGCTGCAGATGATGGAACGCCAGGCAAGCGCGCTGCTGGCCGAGTTGCGGCAGACGGACGATCTCGAACAGTCGGTGCGCGAAGCCGTCGCGCGCCTGCTGACGCATGGTGAAGCGAGCATCGAACAGATCGCGTCGGACCTGCATGTGTCGTCGCGCACGCTGCATCGGCGGCTTGCCGAACTCGGGCTCAACTTCCGGACACTGCGCGAGGACACGCGGCGGCGGCTCGCGATCGACCACCTGAACGATCCGCGGCTGACCCTCGCGGAAGTCGCGTGGCTGCTCGGGTATTCGGAACACAGCGCATTTACGCGCGCCTTTCGGCGCTGGACCGGCGAATCGCCGCAGCAGTGGCGCAGCCGGCAGCCCGCGCGGACGGCGAGCGTCGCCCGCGGCTGAGCGCCACTGAGCGCAGTGCACAACCGCGCCGCCCACGAACTCGCGTCCACCCGCGCGGTCGAACGAGCATCGCCGGAGAATCCCATGAAACGCGTTGCCGCTGTCGCTATCCTGACCCTGCTTGCCGCCGTCAGCTTGCCGGCGGCCGCCGGTGCACCATCCGGCAGCGCCGGGCCGGTTCCCGTTGAAATGCATGCGAACAACTGCGTGCCCTCCCGCAGCGCCACGCCCGACGCGCGCTCGCCGTCGAAGGCGCCGCCGATCCGCGTATGCGTCGGCGATTCCAATACGCAACTGAACCTGCCGTGGTTCCTGACCGATGTGCTCACCGCGGTGGACACGCACCAGTCGGGCGGTGACCTGCTGCGCAAGATGCGCGACGATTTCTGAATCGCGGCCCGCGCGACGCGCGGGCACCGCATCGTTCACTCATCTTGGGACGCCTGCAACACCTGCGTGAACGTGCCGACCATGCCGGCCCACATCGCGGGGTCGGCAATGCTGCGCAGCAGCGCAAGCGCTTCCTTTCGTTCGTCTTTCGAAAGCGGACCATCTGCGCCGCGGATGGTGTTGTAGCGCGGCGTGCCGCGCGACGCGAGCGCGCGATCGAGCACGTAATCGCGGGCCTGCCCGTTCACGTCGATCCGGATCCACAGCGAACCGCCGTCGGCTGCGGCTGCACCATCGGTCACGATGACCGTGGGCACGGTATTTTCTTCCATCCCGAAGCTCCGGCGAGACATGCGACCGTATCGCGCGGCGACCGAACGCGGACCGCGGGCAAGTCGGCAAAGACAGCATCCCGAAAGAATGTTTCCTGTCGAGACACAATGACAAAATTACACCAATTGTTGAATAACAATATTTCGTAATCTCTCATCACATCTTATACTTGCCGCGCACCATCCTCGTGCCAAGAGACGGTGTTTTTTCGTCCCGGCCGCAAGACCATGCGGCCGGGGTTTTTTCGGTGTGCTCCGCCAGTTCATATGCGCCGAATGCGCATGTTCATGGAGGCAAGCCTCGGAATGAACGGCCCATTGCGACGCGGCGGTCACGGGTGTCCGTCGCGATCGTAGGATCGATCGCATCGAGATGGCGGCGCGCATGACGCAGGCGTGCCGTCGATGTATCGACCGGTACGACTTGCCTCTCCCAACACACAACACCAAAGGCGACCGCGGGAATGTCGGCGTTCACGCCAGGCTCGAAACCAGTGTTCCAGCGCAGCGGCGCGTGGCCGCGGGTCGTCTTGTTCGTCGCCGTTATCGTTTGCGTACTCGTGCCGGCCTTCGCGATCGCGCTTGCCGACCGCTATGCGCGCGATACCGTCATCGAACATGAACACGTCGTGGCGAACGACATCGTGGCATCGGTCGACCGCATCCTGGACGGCGCGCGCCTGCGACATGTGGACGAACTCACCGCACTCGTCGGGCGGCCATGCTCGGCGGTATTCCGGACGCTCGCCGAGATAGGCACGCGCCTGCGCTACCTGCGCGCCGTCGCGCTGGTGTACGACGGCCGCGTCATGTGCTCGTCGGCGCTGGGGGCAATCGACTTGCCGCTGGGCGCGTACACGCACGAGCCGGAGCCGGGTTCGACGCTCGTCACGCTGCTGCGCCAGACGCCGTTCCAGCAGGGCATCCCGGTGCTGCCCGTGTTTTACGCCACCGCGCCCGGCGCGGGCGTGCTCTACCTGGTCGAGGGTGACTACGTGGCCGACGCGCTCGCGCACGGCGCCCGCTACGGGACGGAAACCGCGACGCTGTCGATCGCGGGCTCGGGCCATCTCGATCAGTACGGGAAGTTCGCGCCGGAATCGGCAGCGGAACCCGCACGCGGCAGCACGATCGTGTCGCCCCGCTGGCCGTTCACGGTGTCGGTTGCGGCATCCACGCGCTACGCGTCGCAGGTTCGGCACCACTATCGGCTGATCGGCATCACGATCGTGCTGCTGGCGGATGGTCTCGTGATGGCGGCCTACCTGCTGGCGATGGCACCGCGCCGGCTGCTCCTGAAGGCCGTGCGCAACGCGCTCAGGCGCGACGAACTCCATGTCGTGTACCAGCCGATCGTCGAGGTCGGGACGCGCAGGACCGTCGGCGTCGAGGCGCTGCTGCGCTGGCAGCATCCGAAGTGGGGGGCCATCAGCCCGGCGGTGTTCATCCCGCAGGTCGAATCGAGCGCGGTGCTGCCGAAAGTGACCGAATTCGTGCTGCGGACCGCCGTGTCGGAACTCTCCGCGCTGACGCCGTCAACGCCGCTGCGCATCGCCGTCAACATCGCGCCGAAGGATCTCGAGCGCACGCGGTTCGTGTCGATCGTCGAGGATGCGATTCGCGCACTGCCGCCCGGCTTTACGCTGGTGCTCGAAGTCACCGAGCGCATCCTGCTCGAGAAGAACGCGCGGACCACCGCGATCTTCCATGCGCTGAGAGCGAAAGGCGCGAAATTCGCGATCGACGATTTCGGCACGCATCACAGCAATCTCGACATGCTGTCGCGTTTTCCGTTCGACTACGTGAAGATCGATCGCCAGTTCGTCTCGCAACTGAACGGCGGCAGCGCGGGATTGATCGAGGGGATCGCGTCCGTCGCGCATCACTACGACCTGAAGATCATCGCGGAGGGCGTGGAAACGGAAGCGCAGCATCGCGCGCTGCAGACGGTCGGGATTCAGTATGCGCAGGGGTATCTGTATCAGCGGCCGCAACGGGCAGAGCACTTGAAGCGGGATGTCGCGTGGGTGTAGGGCACGTGCGCCGATGCGCACGCTGCCGAATCGCCGCGGGTCGTCTTGTCGCGCACGCGGATCACGCCATATCCGCTTGCGGGTTTCACGCCGACGGCATGCCTTGCGACGGTCCGGCGGTCTCGCGACGCACAGCGGCATAGAACACGCGGAACCACACCCAGTAGGCCGCGCCGGTTCCGGCGAGAACGACGACCGGCATCATGCCGGACATCAGGCTGGCTATTCCGAGCACGTCGCCCACGAGGCGCAGCACCGCATAAGCCAGCAGCAGGACCGATACCATCGACGCAAGCGACGCCCCCAGCAGACGCCGGACGTGCAGCCGACCGAGATCGCGAGGCAGGCCGAGCATCGCGCCTGCGAAGACGATCGCGGCGGGCACGACGATCCCCCCGACGTAGTTCAGCATCACGAGCTTGAGATCGTCGTCGAAATGGTCGAGCAGGATCATCACGGCCTGCGTCATGAAAAGCAGCAATACGCTGGCAAACAACCAGGCCGCGAGACCCGCAATGCGCCGCCGCGCATTGCCGCGCGGCGCCCCGGGCAACGCGTCGTTGCGAAACAGGTGGGTGACGAACCACCACGCAAGCCAGGCGACGAGCGCATAGAGAACGGCATTCACCGGCGCGATGAGCGTCACGATGTGCGTCAGGCTGAGAGAACCACCGCGCAACATGCCCACGAGCGCCTGGAATACCAGCACCTGCGCGGCCTGCCAGACCAGCAGGCATAACGCAAAGGCCGTCAGCGGCAACGCGGGGCGACGGAATGCGAGCTGATCCCGGTACTCTCCGTGCCAGCGGACGATCAGGAACACCAGGCCGCTTCGAAACACCAGGCTCCCGATGAAAGTGGACAGTTGCACGGCCAGCATATTCACGGACGGCGAAGACTTCGTCGACCACACGTAGAGGCCGATCAGAAATTGCGCCGTGGTGATGACCGCCGCGATGAGCGCGGCGATACCGGGTAAGGAAATTTGCCGGGAGGAGGCGTTCATGGGGAGTCCGAGGTAAATGGGTTCATCGGCAATGCGTGCGGCGCCGCACTTCCAGGCAAATCGAACAGCCACGCCCTCCCTGCAGCAACAGGACGGCCGGGCATCCGCCGGGAGAATGCGCGTGTGCGTTTCGTGTGGTGCTTCCGGGCAACGACCCACGGCCCCGACCGGGGCGACGCACCGGTTGCGACCGTTTCCGGCGAACCGGCTGCACGGCCAAGACCCTCGAGCATGTCGCGCAGAAGGGCCCGCCCCGGCAACCCGAGGACGAGCGACAGCGAGCCGAATTCAATCGGGATCGGTGGATGCGTGCGGTTTTGCGGTCGATTGCCTTCGCTCATGTCGAGCGACAGGCCGGTCGACTGCGGCATGGAGGCTTTCACCAGCGGCGACTGGAAACGAGGCAGGCGAAGTCAGGTCGGCATGCGTCATGCGCTCCCACGCAGCTCGCGATGTGTCGGCACGTCATCGCGACCGAAGCAGGACTGCCCGGCCCTGCGGTGGCGAATCGGAGCACGATTGCCGGGCCGGAAATTGAACGCGACAAGCGATGCTTGCCGAGCCGGCCGTTCCGCAATTGCGTCCATCATGCGGTACGCATTCATGGCGCCTCTCTCAGAATGATGTTGTTCTTGACCGGCGATTCTACGAACGATGGTTCCGTGACGTCAATCGGGCGGGATTCATCAGCATGCCGGCGGATGATCGGGATCGGACACGCATGTGTCCCGATAGGCGTCGTCGACGGCACGCAGAAACGCCTTCCGTCCGTTCTCCAATGCCGTGGCCGTGTGCGCGTCCGGCGGGACGGGCATCACGCGGCCATCGGGCGACATCGAATAGCCGAGATCGACGAACGCATCGTCCGGCGCGCGCTTCGTTCCGATCCAGTAGCCGATCGAAACCGAGCTGGCAACGCCGGTCGCGCCGTTGTAACCCACTTCGAATCGTCCGGCCTTGAAGATGCGCGGCCTCATTTTTTCCGCATAGGACAGCACTTCGGCAACCGTTGCGCCATCTTTTGTCCGATGCTGCCTGACCGCCTGTATCCAGTTGGCTTCCGTGGTCGCCGGCAGTGCCTTCACTTTCGGGGAAGCGCATATCGCACGCCCGCTTCCACACAGGCAGGCCGCAACGACGACACAGCCGGCAACACGTGCGACGCGATCAATCGCGAGTTTCATTCAATGATCCTTGACGGGTTCAATCGAGCCCGAATCTTACGATCATCGACCGGATGCCGGAACGGTATCGCGCCTCCCGCGCCGGCGCAGCCCCGCGCAAGCGCTGAAATCGGCCGCCCGGGCATCCACGACGAGCGGATATCTTGACGGCGTTCGAGCAGGGTCCCATTACGGATTCCCCCGTCGATGCCGAGACACCGCATTTCGTTGACGCAAAAAAAACCGGGAACCCGATGCGCATCTGCCGTGCGCCGCTTCAGTCGAACGTACGCACCACGGCGGACGCCTTGGTTGCGATCAACCAGCTGCCGTCCACCTTGTGGATGACGAAGTGATCGTTGAACAGCCGGTTGCCGATTCGCACCCGCACCGTAGCCGTTGAAAGGCCGTCCGACACATGCGCCATCGAGAGGATCGCCTCGTCCCTGGGCGCGCCGGTCGATCGCGGACTCGGCCTCCCGTTGATGAGCGCCGCATACTCGTGCGACGCCAGCGTGCGAAACCGGCCTTCATCGAGCCACTGAATCACGCAGCTCGGGTGAAAAACCTTGTCGAAGTCGCGGCTCTTCGGCTCGTAAGCCAAATTGAAGTAGTCGTCGATCAATGCGACTACGGCCTGGGTCTGGGTCATGGCTGGCTTTCCTCGATAGTGAACCGCTCGTATAGTGAGCGATCGCCCCCGCCGTCGGCTACGGCGACCCGGTTATCGCTGCCATTACAGGAACACATGGATCATGGAAGACCTCGACGGAGGACTGGTAAGTGGCTTGCTTGTCCTTGCGGCCCTGGCCGAATCCGGGAGCTTCGGTCGAGCGGCCTCCCGCCTGGGCAGGACCCAGCCCGCGGTCAGTCGCGCGATCCAGCGACTGGAGGACCGCCTGCGCGCGAAGCTCGTGCATCGCACCAGCCGGCACGTCGAAGTGACGGACGCGGGCCACGAACTGTTGTCGAAGGTGCTGCCGTTACTGCAGGGGATCGAGGAGGCGACCGCCGGCACTTCCGGCCAGGCCTCGGTCGCCAGCGGCACGCTCCGTGTGGCGTGCGATGCCGCATTCGCCCGCCTTGTGCTCGCACCGGAGCTGGCCCGGTTCATGAAGGAACACCCCGCTCTGCACCTGAAGCTGGAGACCCGGAACGACCTCTCGGACCTCGTCAGCGACGGCTTCGATCTCGCCATCCGCTTTGGCCCCCCATCCGTTTCCACCTTGGTCTGTCGAAGGCTGTACAGCCCACGGGTGCTGACGGTGGCCGCACCGTCCTACCTCGAGCGACGCGGCCGGCCGGGGTCGCCGCAGGATCTGGTCGACGACGGCCACGAATGCATCCTGGCCATCGACCCGGCTACCGGCCGCCCCTTCGACTGGGAATTCTGGCGTGACGGCGAAAAAGTGAAAGTGGCCGTAACCGGCAGCCTGACCGTCACGGATGCGGGCACCAAGATCGGCGCCTGCGTTGCAGGCTTCGGGATCGCCCAGGTGATCGACCTCGGAATCGACACGCACCTGCGTGCCGGCACACTGGAGCCGGTGCTGACCGACTGGTGCGACGAGACGTTCCCGCTTTACGTCTACTACCCCAGCCGGAACCACGTTCCGGCCAAGGTGAGAACGTTCATCGACTTCGTCGTCGGCATGATGCCCAGGTTGCAGTCCAATGACTACGGCGCGTGCCGGCAACCGCCATCCGCCGTGCTCGAAACGCTGCGTCGCGAGTAGTCGCCTTCTTTCCGTCGCGCGCCGGACGTCAATCGCGTCGAAAAACCCGAACGCGAGCCGGCACGCGGAAGATCGCGCATCGCGCGCCGGCTTCCTGCCACCTGTTGCCACGCACACCACCGTCGGCACGGCCGCCATTCAAGCGCTAAAATCCGCCGCCTGGGCATTCACGACGAGCAAGCGTTTTGACGGCGTTCGAGCAGGGTTTCATCCTCACCCGCCACTGGCGGGACACCGCATCCGGCATCGAGATCGAGTTCTGGCTGGCAACCGAACACGGTCCGCGCCGCGTGCGCCTGCGCCCGCAGGAAGCCGTCGCGTTCATCCCCGCCGAACAGCAGGCGCTCGCTGAACGCACGCTGGCCGGCGAGCACGACGCCGAGCTGCGCCCGCTCACGCTGCGCGATTTCCGGCAGCGCCCCGTCGTCGGCCTCTATTGCAAGCGCTATCGCCATCTGTCCGGGCTGCAAAAACGCCTCGCCGCAGCGGGCGTCGACGTCTACGAAGCCGACGTGCAACCACCCGACCGCTACGCGATGGAACGCTTCATCACGGCATGCGTGCAGTTTCGCGGCCGGCCCGGCCGCGACGGCACGCTGACCGGCACCGAGCTGAAATCCGCGACCGGCTATCGCCCGGCCCTGCGCTGCGTGTCGCTCGACATCGAAACCAGCGTCCACGGCGAGCTGTATTCGATCGCGCTCGAAGGCTGCGGGCAGCGGCAGGTCTACATGCTCGGCCCGCCGAACGGCGATGCAAGCAGCGAAGCGGGCAACGACGCGGGCACGCGGGACTTCGACCTCGACTATTGCGACAGCCGCGCCGCGATACTCACGCGGCTCAACGACTGGTTCGAAACACACGATCCCGATGCCGTGATCGGCTGGAACCTCGTGCAGTTCGACCTGCGCATCCTGCATGCGCATTCGGAGCAGTACGGCGTGCCGCTGAAGCTCGGGCGCGGCGGCAGCGTGCTCGACTGGCGCGCGCACGGCCAGCAGCCGGATCACTTCTTCGCGGGCGCGGCCGGCCGGCTGATCCTCGACGGCATCGACATGCTGAAATCCGCGACGTGGACGTTCCCGTCGTTCAGCCTCGAATACGTGTCGCAGGCGCTGCTCGGCGAAGGCAAGTCGATCGACAATCCGTACCAGCGGATGGACGAGATCCAGCGCCGCTTCGATCACGACAAGCCGGCGCTCGCACGCTACAACCTGAAGGACTGCGAGCTCGTCACGCGCATCTTCGACAAGGCGGACCTGCTGTCCTTCGCGCTCGAACGCGCGAGCGTGACGGGCCTCGCGGCCGATCGCACCGGCGGGTCGGTCGCGGCCTTCACGCACCTGTACCTGCCCCGCATGCACCGGCTCGGCTACGTCGCGCCGAACCTCGGCGACGTGACCGGGCAAAACAGCCCCGGCGGCTTCGTGATGGATTCGCGCCCCGGGCTGTACGACTCGGTGCTCGTGTTCGACTACAAGAGCCTCTATCCGTCGATCATCCGCACGTTCCTGATCGATCCGGTCGGGCTGATCGAAGGGCTCGCGAATCCCGGTGACGACGCATCGGTGCCCGGCTTTCTCGGCGCGCGCTTCTCGCGTGCCGCACACTGCCTGCCCGATATCGTGCGCCGCGTGTGGGAAGGCCGCGACGATGCGAAGCGGCAGCGCAACGCGCCGCTGTCGCAGGCGCTGAAGATCATCATGAATTCGTTCTACGGCGTGCTCGGCTCGACCGGCTGCCGCTTCTTCGACCCGCGCCTCGCGTCGTCGATCACGATGCGCGGGCACGAGATCATGCACCGCACGCGCGAGCTGATCGAAGCGCAGGGCTACGAAGTGATTTATGGCGATACCGATTCGACGTTCGTGTGGCTCGGCCGCGCGCACGACGACGACGAAGCCGGCGCCAAGGGCCGCGCGCTCGTGGCGCACGTGAACCGCTGGTGGCACGCGCACCTGCGCGACCAGTTCGGGCTCGAGAGCGCGCTGGAACTGCAGTACGAGCGGCACTACCGCCGCTTCCTGATGCCGACCGTGCGCGGTGCGGAAGAAGGCAGCAAGAAGCGTTACGCGGGCCTCGCGGCGGCGGCCGACGGCGGCGAGGATCTCGTGTTCAAGGGGCTCGAAACGGTGCGCACCGACTGGACGCCGCTCGCGCAGCAGTTCCAGCGCGAGCTGTATCGACGCGTGTTCAGCCGCGAGCCCTACCAGGATTTCATTCGCGACTACGTGCAGCGCACGCTGGCCGGCGAATTCGACGACCAGCTCGTCTACCGCAAGCGCGTGCGCCGGCCGTTGCGCGAATACGAGCGCAACGTGCCGCCGCACGTGCGCGCGGCACGGATCGCCGACGAGTTCAACCACGCGCAGGGCCGGCCGCTGCAATACCAGCGCGGCGGCTGGATCAGCTACGTGATGACGACGGCCGGCCCCGAGCCGCTCGAGACGATGCGCTCGCCGATCGACTACGCGTTCTACCTGAGCCGCCAGCTGCAGCCCGTGGCCGACGCGATCCTGCCGTTCCTGCGCGACGATTTCGAACGCGTGATCTCCGGGCAGGGGCAGTTGTTCGGCGACTGACGACGTGGCGGCATGGCCGCACGCCCGTCGCCCGTCGCCCACTGTGGCGCATTCCGGAAACACAGTTCACCCGGAATCGGCATTTATCCCGCCGGCATGGATTCCTAAACTTGCTTCGTCGGTTCGGTGAACCGCCACGCAACCGTCTGAGGAAATCATGAAATCGATCATCGCCACCGTCGTCGTCGCCACCGCTGCCGCGACTGCCCTGCTCGCCGCTCCGGCCGTGTCGTACGCGCAGTCGTCGCACTCGACGCTCACGCGTGCGCAGGTACGCCAGGAACTGTTCGACCTCGAAGCCGTCGGCTACGACCCGGTCGCCAGCAACGGGGACAACTATCCGGGCGACATCGTCGCCGCGCAGGAGCGCCTGACTGCCAAGCGTCTCGCGGAACGCAACAACGCCGCTGCCGCCTATGGGCCGGGCGGCACACCGGGCACGGACTCGGGCGCACCTGCGGTCGCCGCGCCGCGGCCGTAACGCGCTGGCGGAAGTGTCGGCGAAGCGGGCCGTTCCGCGCGGCGGGCCGCACATCCGGCTAGAATACCGGCCTGCTGCGCGTCCTGCCGCGGCCGGAGGACATTCACCATGACCGCACGACGCGGTGCCGCGGTCGTCATTGCGCCCGGCCACGAGACAGCCAGCCTGTCGAAAGCCCAGAAGACGTTCAATACGCTCGTCCAGCAGATCGAAGCGCGGCGCGAACGTCTCGGCGCATGGGACGCCGTGACGCCGGCCTTCCACAAGAAATTCGTCGACGGGCTGCTGCCGCTCGAGCAGGCGGCGACGGCGTTGCGGATCAGCTTGCTCAACCGGCTCGACGACGCGTTCCTGCAAAAGGGCTTGAGCAAGGCCGAGCAGCGCACGCTGTCCGACGTGATCGCGAACATGGCGCGCGACCTGCTCGACGTCAGCGACGACGCGCAGTTGAAGATCCTCTACAACCGGCACCGCGCATCCGGCGACGACGACCGCACGGCAGCCGATCGCGCACGGCCGAAGCAGGCACCGGAACCGGCGCCCGCCCCCGCGCAGGAAGACGATCTCGACACGCTGTCGGCCGACGAACTCGCCGAGCGCATGCAAGCCGAGCTGGACGAACAGTTCAGGCGCGACATGGCCGAGCACGAGGCCCGCGAGGCGCAGCGCGCGAAACGCAAGAAGGCGCCCCGGCAATCGGCGGCGCAAGCGAGGCGCGAAGCCGAGCAGGCCGAATCGAGCAAGTCGATCCGCGACGTCTATCGCAAGCTCGCGAGCGTGCTGCATCCCGATCGCGAAACCGATCCGAAGGAACAGGAACGCAAGACCGTGCTGATGCAGCGGGTCAACCACGCGTATGCGAAAGGCAACCTGCTGCAACTGCTGGAACTGCAGCTGGAGATCGAGCAGATCGACCGGCGCGCGATCGACGGCCTCGGCGAAGACCGGCTGATGCGCTACAACGGCATCCTGGAGGAACAGGTGCGCGAGCTGGACCAGGAGATCCGGCACGTCGAGACCCACTTCCGCCGAACCTACGGCATCGCATCGTCCGTCAAGATCGCGCCCGATACGGTCATGCGGATACTGACGCGCGACATTGCCGGCATGCAGCGCAGCAACCAGGACCTGACCATCGCGGTGCGCGAATTCGACGACCCGGACAACGTCAGGGAATGGCTGAAGGACATGAAGCGCCGGCCGGCATCGTCCCGCTTCGACGACGATTCGTACTGAACGCGCACGCCAGGCGCAACGGCGACACGGCGGCGCGGCGCGGGGCAGCGCACCGCGCCTCCGTCACCCGTTCACGCCCGGTGCCCCGAGATCGGCCCCGCTTCGCCGGTCAGGTTGAACACGCTGTCGATCCACGCGAGAAACGTCGAGAACGTGAAATCCGACCACTGCTGCGTGCGGAACGCCTTCATCACCGGCGTCTCGGCCGGGTCCTGCTGGTTCAGCAGGTTGTCGACGAAGGTGCCGATATCCGCGTCGGTGCCGTTCTCGTGGATCCCCGACCCGGTGAAGCTGACCGCCGTTACCTGATGGTTGGCGATGAAGTCGTTGCGCGCCCACGGCATGAAGTAGCCGAAGTTCGGCAACGGGTTCAGCGTCTGCTTCAGCCCGTCCAGCTCCGTCCCGAACATCGCGAGCGACAGCGCGTCCTTCGTCGCGTCGTCCGGCGCAGCGATCACGGCCGGCACGAACGCGCGATAGTGATACGCGGCGATGATCTTGTCGCGCTGGTAGCTGGAAAAACCGAAGCGATCATGCGGAAAGGTCGCCGACAGCGCCGCGTACGCGCTCCCCATGTTGCCGGGGTCGAACCGGCTGGTCAGCCGGCTGTTCACGGTGATCATCCCGTCGGGGCCCGTCATCCCCCACTCGGTGCGCACGCGGTCGTACAGGCCGACCGACGGATGCGTGGCCGCGTCCGCATCGAACGGCGTGTTGAACACCGTGCCGGCGTCGTCGAGCAGCGAACTGTGCGCCTGCGGCTGCAGCGTGTTGCGCAGCGTCGCGTAGTTCGCGAGCGTGCCGTAACCGCCCGCGCTCATCCCGTACACGAGCAGCCGGTTCGGCTTGCCGAAGCCGTGCGACGTCAGCCACTGCGCGACGGCCTGGATGTTCTTCAGCCCGCTGTAGTGCTGCAGGCGCCAGTCGCCGGACGGCGACGTGTAGTTGCGCACCGCGCTGCCCATGTGGATATCTCCGGTGCAATAGGGCACGAAAACCTGTGTCCATTGCTGCGTTTCGACCTTCGGCTCGCCGACGAGAATGTGCGCGAGATCCATGCGCGTCAGCAGCGGCGACAGGAACGACGACAGCAGGCTCTCGTTCGCGGTGCCGTTCATGTAGTTGTGCGGAATGCCGTCCGGATTGAAGCCGCCGAGGCCGGCCTCGGCACCGGTCGACGTCTGCGTGCAGGTGCCGTAGTCCCAGCACGCGCCGCCCGGCTCCATCATGTACAGCAGGTTGTCCGACTGCGCGCGATTGATGTAGAAGCGCATCGGCGTGCCGTTGCCGCACGATGCGCCGGTGCTCTCGGGCAACGTCACTTCGTACCACGAATAATAAGGAACCGATGGATCCGGCATCGTCGTATCGGCCGCGTGACCGTTCAGTGCCGCGCAACCGAGCAGCGCGGCAACGGCCGCGCGCAGCAGGCATCGTGCTGTGGACATCTCCCCTCCTTGTCGATGGACATGACGCGGCCGCCGGGCGGCGCCCCGGCCGCGCGGATTCGGCGCTCAGTGCACGCCGGACGGTGAAGCGCCGTCGAACAGCTGGACGCGCAGCGCCTGCAGGCGTTGCGCGATGACGGCTTGCTGCTGGTCGGGATCGGGAATGCTCGCCTGAACCTGCCGGACGACGTCGCGGCTCTGCTGTTCGTACGAGAGATAGCGCGGGTCCTGCGCCGGCGACGGACCGACCGTCCGCTGCGCATAGGTGTCCCATTGCGCGCGCATCGACCGGATCGCCGCGCCGCGCGTCGCCGGGTCGGCTTCGGTGTCGGTCAGCAGCGCCGCGCTCAGCGCTTCGGCCTGCACGGGCACGATCTCGTTGCGCGCGACGTGGTCGGGAAGTTCGTCGAGAATCCGGCGCGCGAGCGCGTCGCGTTCGGCTTGCGGCAGGCTGTTGCGGCGATCGCCGTAAGCGGCGACCTCGTCGCGGAAGCGCGCGAATGCAACGACGCGCTTCACTTCCGCGTCCGCATCGGGGCGCCCGGCAAGGCTGCGGCGCAGCGCGTCGACGTCGAGCCGTCGCTCCTCGGGGCCCGGTGTCACGACGCCGGTGCCGGTACCGGTACCGAACGCATCGGCCGCGCCGGACCGTGTGCCCGCCGCCGCGACCGGCGTGCCGGACGACGCGGCTTGCGCCGGTGTCGCCGCTTCGTATCGCCAGATCGCAACGACGGCCACGCCGATCGCCGCGATCGCGCCCGTGCGCCGCCAGAGTGCCCTGTTCTTCTTCACGTCGCCTCCTCGTCACGTCATGCCGTTCTTCGCCGGTGCATCCGCGAGTAGGTTCTAGGTCGAATCCGGCATGCAGTCAAAAGCGGCACTAGAACGCGGGCACTAAACCCGCGCGCAGCGGCGATGGCCGGCACGACGTTTGAAACGCATTTCGTTGTCGTATCGGCACGCGCGTGATGTCGAGCGTCGTGCCCGTCCGGCGGTGGTTCGCGCCGGCACGCGCGATGTGCGCCGCGACACCAAGCAAGCAACGATCCACCTTCACGGGGCGCGACGCTCACGCGTGCGCGTGGCCGATACGGATGGCCGGATAAGACCCGTCGAACGACCCGCTGAGCGCTTGGTCGTCATTTTGGCCGGCCCTATGCTGGTTTCCGACACGCGCCGAACGGTCGGCGCGGCACATACCCCACCCAGCCGAGCCCGTTCCATGAGCCGTGCAGACCTTCCGCATCGCGCACCCGCCGCCGTCCACGACTATCCGACCTATCGCGACGCGCTCGCTGGCCGCCGCCTTCCCGCCGCATTCGTCGATCTTGACTGCCTCGACGCGAACCTCGCCGACCTGAAACGCCGGGCGCGCGGCGTGCCGATCCGGCTCGCGACGAAATCGGTACGCTCGCGCGAACTGATCGGCGCGGTGCTCGCCGCCGGCCCGTTCATGCAGGGGCTGCTGTGTTATTCCGCGGGCGAAGCCGCGTGGCTTGCGGACGGCGGGTTCGACGACATCGTCGTCGCCTATCCGACCGTCGAGGCCGACGACCTTCGCGCGGTGGCCGCGCAGCTCAGGCGGGGCCGCTCGATCACGCTGATGGTCGACGCTGCCGCCCAGGTCGACGCGATCGACCGCCTCGCACGCGCGGAAAGCGTGACGATCCCGCTCGCGATCGATCTCGACATGTCGTCCGCGTATCCGGGGCTGTATTTCGGCATGTACCGCTCGCCGGTGCGCGACGTGGCCAGCGCACTCGCCCTCGTGAACCGCATCGGCGAGCGGCGGCACGTGCGGCTCGACGGGCTGATGGGTTACGAAGGACAGATCGCCGGCGTGGCCGACACGGAGCCGGGCAACGGCGCGCGCAACGCGCTGGTACGCCACCTGAAGCGCCGCTCGGCGCGCGAGATCAACGCGCGCCGCCACGCGGCCGTGCAGGCGCTTGCGGCGGCCGGCTACAGGTTGCGCTTCGTGAACGGCGGCGGCACCGGCAGCTTCGAAAGCACGCTGGGCGATGCGTCGGTCACCGAGCTCGCGGCCGGCTCCGGCCTCTACGCGCCGGCGCTGTTCGATCACTATGCGGCGTTTCATGCGCAACCGGCCGCCGGCTTCGCGCTGCCGGTCGTGCGGATTCCGCAGCCGGGCATCGTGACCTGCTCGGGCGGCGGTTATATCGCATCGGGCCCGGCCGGCAAGAGCCGGCTGCCCCGCCCGTGGCTGCCGGCCGGTTGCACGCTGATCGACAACGAAGGTGCGGGCGAGGTGCAGACGCCCGTGCGCGTGCCGCGCGGCGTCGCACCGGCGATCGGCGATCCGATCCTGTTCCGACACGCGAAGGCCGGCGAACTGTGCGAACGCTTCAACACGCTGCTGCTGATCCGCGGCGGCCGCGTGGTCGGCGAGGCGCCCACCTATCGCGGCGAAGGCAAGAGCTTTTTCTAGCGGGCCGCGCGGCCCGTCGTTCAACCGTTCAACTCATTCGATCGACAACCACGGAGACAATGCCATGTGGCGTAACTGGTCGGGATATGTCTGCAGTCCTGATGCAACCGTGTCGACGCCCGCGTCGCACGCCGCGCTCGCGGCGGTGCTGCGCGACGCGGCAGCAACGGGCGCCACCGTGCGCGCGGCCGGCGCCGGTCACTCGTTCTCGCCGCTCGTGCAGACCGACGACGTGATCCTGTCGCTCGACGCGATGCAGGGCGTGATCGACGTCGACCGCGACCGGCGCGTCGCGCGCGTGCATGCCGGCACGCGGCTGTGGGCGCTGGGCCCGGCGCTCGCCGCGCACGGCCTCGCGATGGAGAACCTCGGCGACATCAACGTGCAGTCGATCGCCGGCGCGACCAGCACCGGCACGCACGGCACCGGCATCACGCTCGGCAACCTGGCGACGCAGATCGACAGCCTGACCTTCATGTGCGCGGACGGCAGCGAGATCCGCGCGAGCGCCGACACGCATCCCGAGCTGTTCGCCGGCGGCCGGATCGGGCTCGGCGCGCTCGGCGTGCTGACCGAGATCGGCCTGCGCCTCGTGCCCGCGTTCAACCTGCGCCTCGAGCGCGGCGGCATGCAGCTCGACGACTGCCTCGCGCAGGCGCACGCGCTGATCGCGAAGCATCGCTCGTTCGAGTTCTACTGGTTCCCGCACACGGACACCGTGCTGACCAAGGCGTGGGACATGACCGACGAGCCGGCCGACGCGGTGCACTGGGCGAGCCGCGCGTCCGAGTCGTTCCTCGAGAACACGGTGTTCGGCGCGCTGTGCGGGCTCGGCCGGCGCGTGCCGTCGCTGTGCCCGGCGCTGAGCCGGCTGTGCGCATCGACCGTGTCGGCCGGCCGGCACGTGGATGCGAGCTACGCGATGCTGTCGACGGTGCGCCGCGTGCGCTTCAACGAAATGGAGTGGTCGGTGCCGGCCGACCGCGGCGCCGACGCGCTGCGCGAAATCCGCGCATTCATCGCGCGCCGCAGCTTCCCGCTGATGTTCCCGATCGAATACCGCTGGGTGCGCGGCGACGACATCTGGCTGAGCCCCGACTACGGACGCGACAGCGTACGCATCTCGGCGCACCAGTATCGCGGGATGCCGTTCGACGCGTATTTCTCGGGCGTGCAGGCCATCTGCCGCAATCACGGCGGGCGGCCGCACTGGGGCAAGGTGCATGCAATGAAGGCCGCCGAGCTGGCGGCGTGCTACCCGCACTGGGACGATTTCCTCGCGCTGCGCGAGCGGATGGACCCGCACGGCCGCTTCCTGACGCCGTACCTGCGCACGCTGTTCGGCCTGCCGCAAAGCGCAGGCGCAAACGCAAGCGCCGCTGCTCGCGCCACGCCGGCCCGCCGCGGGACACACCCGATGCACGAAACGGCCGGCGTCGCGCAAGATCGGCCGCGATCCAGCCAGGAGGCCTCATGAGCACAGCCACGCTGCACGCGGCCGCGCAGTCGCGTCCCGATCCGTCGACCGGCGCCGTCGTCCGCCTTGCGCTCGCGTTCGCGGCCGCCACCAACGGCCTGATCCTGTCGCCGTTCCTCGTCGCGGCGGTGATGACGCGCTTCCGGCTCGACGAAGGCACCGCGACCGCGCTCGTCAGCGCCGAGATCCTCGGCATCGCGATCAGTTGCGCGCTGCTGTCGCACCGGATCGCGCGCGCCGCGCGGCCGTTCACGCTGGCCGGCCTGGTCGGCGCGATCGCCGGCCAGGCCCTCAGCGCGGTCGCGCCCGGCATCGTGTCGGCGGCGCTCGCACGCGGGATGACGGGGCTGTTCGAGGGGATGCTGTTCGTCGTCGTCGCGTCCGGCGTGTCGCAGCGCGCATCGACCGACCGCCTGTGGGGGCAAATCAACCTGCTCGCGGGCGTCGTCAACGGCGGCATCCTCGTGCTGATCTCCGCGCTGCCGGCCGCGTGGCTCGGGCGCTGGGTGTTCGCGCTGCTGGCCGCCGTCGTCGCCGTGCTGGCGCCCGCGATCCGCGGCATCGACGCGTTCGCGAGCGCGCCCGCGCAGGCCCGCTTGCGCGCCGGCACGCTGCCGTGGCGGCCGGTGCTCGCGATCTGGGTCGTGACGGCGCTCGTCTATGGCGTGCAGGCGTCGCAATGGGCGATCGCCGGTTTCGTCGGCGAGCGTGCCGGGCTGTCGCCCACGACGATCGGCGTGCTGCTGTCGGTGTCGTCCCTGCTCGGCTTCGTCGGCGCGGCGATTCCGTCGCATCCGGCCAGCCACCGGCACCGCCTCGCGCTGATCTGGGCCGCGCAGCTCGCGATGATCGCGTCGATCGAATGGTTCTTCGGCGCGCGCGGCGGCAGCGCGTACTTCCTGAGCCAGTTCGTGCTGAACAGTGCGTTCTTCGTGATCGTGCCGTTCCTCACCGGCATGCTGTCCGACGTCGACCCGGACGGCTCGCTGGTCGCGCGCACGCTCGTCATCACGTTCTTCGCGGCGGGCATCGGCACCGCGCTGTCGGGCGCGCTGCTCGGCCGCTTCGGCGGCACGCGCGTCGCCCACGTGCTGTGCGTGGCCGTGCTGGCCGCCGCCCCGTTCGTGCGGCTGGCACTGCGCCGCGCGGCACCCGCTGCCGTGGCCGGCGCGGCGCCCTGACCGCAGTGCGCCATGCCGTGGCCGCGACGCACCACGAGAATGGCCGCCGCGGCCTTGGCCCGCGCAAATTTGGCTTTCTACAGTCGTTCCCGACGGCGCGAGCCGTCCATCCCCAGCTCGATGTGGAGTCCAGAAGAATGAATCGTCACGATAGCGTTCGCGCCGCGTGCTGCGCGATGATGGTCCTGGCCGGTACCGGTGCGCACGCGCAAGGCAACGTGACGCTGTACGGCGTGATCGATGCCGGTATCCGCTACGAAACGCACGGCGTGTCCTACGGCGCCGACGGCACGCCGGTGTCGACGGGCCGCAAGATCTCGATGGCCGACGGTGGCGGCCTGACGGAAAGCTACTGGGGGCTCAAGGGCAACGAGGATCTGGGCGGCGGGCTGTCCGCGCAGTTCAACGTTGAAAGCCACTTCGGCCCCAACAGCGGCGCCATCGTGCCGGCCGGCTCGCCGAATTTCTTCCAGGTCGCGTATGTCGGGCTGACGTCCACTACGCTTGGCCAGCTCTCGCTCGGGCGCCAGTACAACGTGCCGTTCGAGATGGCGTCGCTGACCTTCGGCTCGAACCTGTGGGCCGGCCCGCAGGACCCGTACTTCAACCTGTTCAAGCCGGAGCAGACGATGCTCGCAGGCGCGCGCACCAGCAACATGATCCAGTACGGCGCGCAACTCGGCAGCTTCTACCTGCTCGCGCAATATGCGCCGGGCGGCCACGCAGGCGGGGGCGTGCGCGGCGGCCAGCTCGGCGCGGCCGCCGCGTATGCGCCGGACAAGGGGCCGTTCACGGTCGGCGCATCGTTCATGCGCAGCTGGGACGACGTCACGCACGGGAAATTCGACATCTACACGGGCGGCGGCTCGGTCACGATCGGCAACGCGACCGTCAACGCCGGCTACATCGAGAACGCACGCGACAACGACTTCACGTCGTTCGAGAACGGCCCGTTCAGCCCGACCGATCTGGCGGGGCTCGGCATCATCTCGCCCGCGCAGGTGGTCGACCCGACCGTGCCCGGCGGGTTCCGCCGCCGCAAGATGGCGCTCGCGGGGCTGACCTACCGCTTCACGTCGGCGTTCACGGCGGCCGTCAACGCGTGGTGGACGCAGCAGTCCGGCTATACGGCGGATTTCGACGGCCGTGCGCGCCAGTTCCAGGTGATCGCCGGCTACAGCCTGTCGAAGCGCAGCATGCTCTATGCGGAAGTCGACTACGCGATCTACCGCGGCGGGCTGGTCGGCGCGCAGCTGGTCGGCGTGAACGGGCAGGCGCCGAGCACCGGCACCACGCAGCTCGGTGCGACGGTCGGCCTGCGTCACTACTTCTGAAGCGGGGCCGCGCGGGATGTGGGCGATCGCGGCCGGGGCGGCACCCGGTCTCCGGCCGGGCGGGACGAGTACAATCCATGGAAAAAAATACGGAGCATCCATGGACGATACCGACCGTTATACGACGGCGAATCTGCCGGTCCATCTGTTGCGGTGCCTCGCGGAGACAAGCAAGGAACTGGGCATCGACCCCACGCGGCTGTGCCTCGGGCTCGGCTTCGACGTCGCCGACCTGTCGAATCCGTCGTGCCGGATTTCATTGCGCCAGGCGAGCACGATGATCCGCCGCGCGCTCGAGATGGCGCCGGGGCGGGCGCTCGGCCTCGAACTCGGCACGAGCGAGACGATCGCGTCGATCGGGCTGGTCGGCTATGCGATGCTGACGAGCCCGACGCTGAAGGACGCGATCGTGACCGGTATCGGGCTGCAGCGCCACACGGGGCCGCTGATGCGCTTCGACGTGATGTCGGATGCGCACACGCTGTCGGTTCGCGCGACCAACGTCTTCCTCGAGCCCGACATCGAGGCGTTCCTCGTCGAGGAGGCGTTCGGCAGCTTCATGAAGATCGGGCGCTCGCTCGTCGGCCCCGCGTTCCAGCCGAAGGTCGTCGATCTCAGCTACCCGCCGCCGGCCTATGCGGAGCAATACGCCCGCGTGTTCCCGTGCCCGGTGCGGTTCGAACAGGAGCAGAACCTGTTTTCGTGCGACGCCGCGCTCGGCAACCGCCCGATCGCGACCCACGATCCGCTCGCGCATCGCCAGGTGCTCGAATTCCTGCAGGACGCGCTGCCGCCCGAACCCGAAGGCACCGAATTTCTCGAATCGATCGAACGGATCATGCGGCGCGACCTGCGGCATGCGCCGTCGCTCGCCGAGATCGCCGCGCAGCTGTGCATGAGCGAGCGCACGCTGCGGCGGCGGCTGGCGGACCAGGGCGTGTCGTACCAGACGGTGATCGACACGATTCGCCGCAAGCGCGCGTTCACGCTGCTGAGCAATCCGCGGCTGTCGATCGAGGACGTCGCGCACGAAGTCGGGTTCAGCGACGCGCACAACTTCCGGCGCGCGTTCAAGCGGTGGACGGGGCACGGGCCGAGAGAGGGGCAGCGGGCGGCGGTGTAGCGGCGCGGGGCGCCGCGGGGCCGCGCCGCCTCATTCGGCCGGGTCAGACGGCCACTCGTGCCCTGAGAGCGTGTGCCGGCTGTCACCCGGCCGCGTCTTCGACATAACCCTTGCGCAGTTTCTCCGCCACCAGCTTGTCCATTTCGCGGCGCGCACGTTCGACGCTTTCGAATTGCTTCAGGTTGACTTGCCCGTTCGTGCCGATACGACCGTACGTCACGCTCAACTCGGTACCGCGCAGGCTGGCGCGCCAGAACTTGCTTGACGCGCCCTGCATGTATCGCAGGGCCCGCACCCGTTCCGTCGGCGCACTGGCCGCTGCCACCGCTTCCTCGCCGGCCGCGGCGGCCTCCCGGGCCGGAGTCCGGACGGGAAACACCGGGAGCTCGATTTCCTGGTCCAGCGCGCGATCTTCCCCATCCGCGAGCATCGCCTCGATGCGTGCAAGCACCCCCGCCGAGTCATCCAGCCAGTCCTTCCCGGGAATGTCGAGTACACGCCAGCCGAATGCACGCAGAATGCCGGTCCGGAACACGTAGCGCTCCGCGGTATCGGCCACGATGCTGGATGGGTTGTCGAGCAGGATCGCCAGCGCATAGCCCTGCTTCGTCGCATCGACGATCGCCAGGTCGCAGCGGAATTGCGATCGACCGACGTCGACGTCTACCCGATGGCCGCGTGCGCGCAGCGCGTCGGCCAGTGCGTCGCGAATGGCGTCGGGCGAGGTCCGCCGCGTGAAGGCATCGCGCGCGCCCTGATTCAACGCACCGAGCACCGCCTGCGCACGATCGAACTGACCCGTGGCGCTCGCCTGGGCAAACTGCAGGAACGCTCGCAACGCGGCCGCGCCATCGTTGTGCACGTTGGTGATCGCGTCGGCCTGGATCGTCGACACCACGGCCATCCGATGCCTCGCGCGGCTGAAGATGACATTGAGGCGCTTCTCTCCCCCGCGCTGGTTGATCGGCCCGAAATTCATCAGCATCCTGCCGTCGGGACCCGGTGCGTAACAGATGCTGAGGATGATCACGTCGCGCTCGTCACCCTGGACGTTTTCCAGGTTCTTGACGAACAGGCCATTGAACTGGTCGTCGTCTTCGCGCACGTACTCGCGCTCGAGCCGCGCGGCAAAGTCGGCGTCCTCGGCAGCCAGCGCCTCCAGCGCCGTTTCGATCGCGCTCTGCTGCGCCTCGGAGAACGCGACGATACCCAGGCTCAGGCCGCCCTCCCGGCGCAGGAGCTCGCGCACGACCCGCGCGATATAGCGCGCTTCGGGCACGTTTCCGCGCTCGACGTATACGCCGTCGTCGAGCCGGTGAAAACTGATCGGCCGCGCCAGCAGCGCATCGGCACCGACGACGCCTGCATCGTCCTGATCCGATCGCAACGACCGCACGCCGTCCTCGTTTTGCTCGAGCACCCGATCGGGAATCGTGACGAGGCGGCCATCGTAGAACGCCGCATTGGAAAAGCTGATCAACGCTTCGTGTCGGCTGCGGTAGTGCCATGCGAGCAGCGTCGCGGGCAAATTGCGCGCCGCCTGATTCAGCAGGCTGTCGGAGTCGAGACTGATTGCGATGCGCTCGCCCTCTTCCTCGATCACGATCTCGTCCTCGCCTTCCGCGCCCGCCGCCGTGAAGAAACTCGTGGGCGGCAGCTGCATTTCGTCGCCCACGACCACGACCTGCCGGGCGCGGCTGAGCGCCGGTACGGATTCCTCGGTGGGAATCTGGCTGGCCTCGTCGAAGATCACCACGTCGAACAGGTCGGGAGACAGCGGCAGCGTATCCGACACGGAGAGCGGGCTCATCAGCCAGATCGGCTTCAGGTCGTTGACGACCATGCCCGTTTCGTCGTCGGCGAGATCGCGAATCGAGCGGTGCCGCATGCTCTTGCCGAATTCGTGTTCGAGCTCGCGCCGGCCGGTCGCGTAGCGCTTCTTGAAGGTCTTGCCGTCCGCATCGAGCTGCGTGGCCGACAACGAAGACTGTCGTACGTGCTCGGCGAACTGCCGGTGCAACGTCGAGCTCACCACCTGCGCGTTCACGGCCAGCAGTTCGCGCTGAATCCGGGCGGCGGCGCGTGCGGCCTGGGCAAGCGCCGCACCGCCAAACCGCGCGAGCACCGGGTTCTCGCGCTCGAGCCGGCGCAACGCCTCGTCGGCAATCAGCGCCTCCAGCTCGGCAGGCGCATGATCGACGGACTGAAGCGTGGCCGCATACGCGGGATCGGCCGCGTGCACCGCGCGCAACAGCGGCAACAGGTCGGGCAAGTCGTCCAGGCCTTCCCGCAGATCGCGCAGCGATTCGGCGATATCGCCCAGCGACGCGTCGTCGCTCATCACGAGGTTCTCGCGGATGCGCCCCGCCAGCTTGTCGAGCGCCTCGCGTGCGCCGGCCTCGACACGTGCGGCAGAAAGCGGATCGACGGCCCGGCGCAGATGAGCGATCCGTTCGCGCAGATCGTCGTCCGATGCCAGACGTGCTTCCAGCTCGGCCAACGCGCGCAGGAAGGCGCCCATTTCGCTCACGCCGTAGCGCTTGCGGCATTCGACATCGGCCGAGTCGAGCGCGGCGGCAGCCGCCTGCTCGGCGGCCAGTTGCTCCAGCACCTTGACGTAACCGGGATGCACCGCATGCTGCCCGAAGTCGTAGCGACGCCGGAGTTCGCCGCGCAGCCGCCACCATGCCGGCTGCAGCCATCGCAGCGCCGACGTCTCGAACCGGCGCGCGAGCGCCAGGGCGGACGCCGTATCGCCCGGCGACAGCTTGTCTCGCCAGTGCACGGTCGCGGCCTGCGCGGCCGTCAGCGCGTCGGCATGTGCAGCCAGTGCGTCGCGGTCGTCGCGCAGCGCCGCCTGCGCGGACGATGCCGGGTCGAGCACGTCGAGGTGCGCGGCGAGGCCGGTGTCGATCAGCCACTGGCAGTCGGTCGCGATCGTGCAGGCGCGCGCCAGTGTGGTTTCATGTCCGATCGACGCCGCCGTGTTGTCGAGCACCGGATCGAGCGCGTCGAACAGCGCGTCGGCGTCCCGGCACAGCTGCTCGGCCCGTCCGAATGCGCGTTCGTCGGCCAGCAGCCCTGCCGAGAGCCGTGCGAATGGTTGCGAAGCCAGACTGTCCGCGCCGAACCGTTCGCGCATCGCACGATGCACGCGCTGGGTCAGCTCGCCATGCCGATCCCAGACAGCGAGCGCCGGCAATCGCTCGCGCAACGCGAAACCCGCTTCCGGTGCGACCGGCAGCGCGACCAGACGGCGCAACAGCGTGCGTACGCTCGCACCCAGCGCGTCGGGTGCCGCGGCCATCGCCGCTTCGAACGCGTCGATGCGCTGCTGCTGCAGGTCGAGCGCATCGATCAGTGCCGCTCGCCGTGCGTGCAACGATTCGCTGTCGTGCGATTGCGCGATCCAGCGCTCGTAACAGGTCTTCAGATCGGCAATGAACGCCTTCTTGTCGGTCTGGGAATCGTGGATCAGGCAACACAGTGCGTCCAGCCCGCTCTGCTTGAGCCGATGGAACACGACGTCCAGCGCCGCGCGCTTCTCGCACACGAACAGCACGCGCTTGCCGCGCCCCGCGTAATCCGCGATGAGGTTGGTGATGGTCTGTGACTTGCCCGTGCCGGGTGGCCCTTGAATGATGAAGCTGCGCTGGCTGCGAGCCAGACTCACCGAGGCATTCTGTGTCGCATCAGACGCCACCACGTTCCACTGTTCACCCGCCGGCAGCGGAGCAGGGGCGATCGTTTCCACCTCGCGCGGCTCGATCGAGAACACCTTGTCGAACGCGGGGTTCGCGCCGGTTTCGTCCAGCAATTGCGCGTAATCGCGCACCAGCGACATCTTCCGGTAGTTGAAGTTGGCCAGCGTGACCTGCGTCAGATCGAGATCCCACGCATAGCGATGACCCTCCGTCTCCTGCAGCACGTAACCTTGCCGCTCGTCGACGCGCTCGGCCGCCGTGTCCGCCATCTGCGGCCGACGCAGGCTGGCACCCGGTGCGGCACCCGCCTCGAAGCGCTGCGGCAGCTCGCTCGGCCGCACCCATTCCTCGAACAACGCGCGGCCGAGCGGGCGATAGTCGTCCTGGCTGTAGCTGAACGACGGCAGCCGGCTGCTGCGCGACTCGCCCGCGCGCGCCGCAGGCTTGCGGCGCCGGTACTGCTGCAGGCGCTGCAGCGCCTTCTGACGCACCAGCCGAACGGACGCCTTGTCGACGAGCCGGAGCTCGACCGCCGGTTCGGAGCGCCGGATCTGCGCGAGGATATCCGCGTGAATCTCGGCCAGCGTGATCTTGCCCAGATCGACCGTCTCGGGCAGCCGAATGTCGTAGAGCTGACTCAGGTGGTGCCGCAACACCGGATTGAATTCGGCGTCGCCGCCCGTGCACTGGATCACGTACTGATCGCGCACGCCCTTGCGCTTGACGAGCTCGACCGGCAACCAGAGCAGCGGCGACACGATGCGGTCGTCGGGTGCCTCTTTCAGGTTGTGCCAACGCAGAAACGCGACCACGAGACGCAGGTTGCTGAAGCCGAACTCCGCACGTTCACGGCGCGTATCGGCAATCAGCCGGTCCAGCGAGGCCGGCAAGTAGGGTTGGTCTTCGAAGCGCAGCCATTGCTGCAGCGGCACGGCCTTGCCGGCCACCAGGTCGGCCGCGAACGGTCCGCCCCACGTGCAGATGTGTTACGGACGCACGCTTTCGATCTGCAGCATCAACGGCACGCTGGCCACGGTCAAGTTGACGGTCGCGGCGGTCGGGCGGAAATGCAGCAGCCGGTTGCGACGCGACAGATCGAACAGGCGGTCGCGCAGATGCGTCAGCACGGCGCCGCGACGCGATGCCGCGCCGGTCGTCCCCGCCAGCGCGCGCTCGACGTCGAGGCCGAGCGGTTGCTCGCGCCACGTGCGCAAGCGCATCGCGAGCGCCGCCACATCGGTCGCGCGGTCGTGGCGATTCACTTCGGTCATCTCGACGATCACCGCAGCGACGATCGGATGCAGCCGTTCGTGAAGCACGAACAGATTGCGCCGATGCGCGACGAACCCGTTCAGGTCGCTCCCTGTCTCGAAGTTCAACCCGCATGCGAGGCTGGCGAGCACCATGCCCAACAGGAAAACGTCGGTGATCTCGTCATGATGGCCGAGCGATCGCTCCCAGCTCGCATACCCGGGCAAATAGACGGGGCGCTCGATGGGGGCTGCCGCATCCGTCTGCAGCGCGAGGTCGGTCTGATCGTGGCGGCCATCCGGTGTGTGGTCCAGCCGCAGCGCGCCGACGATGTTCAGGCCGGAAGCAGGGTGCGGCTGCACGCGATGCACGGCGCCGAGGTCCATCTGCGGCGTTTCGCCCTCGGCGTGTCGCAGCGCCAGCCCGCCCTCTTCGCCGATCACGATGCTGTCAGCGTCGAGCCGGGCCACCTTGCCCCGAGCATGCAGCGCGGCCACCTGCCCGAACAGCGGCAGCACCAGCACGAGTACGTCGTCGGTCGGCAGTGCCGCGCCGGCCTGCGCGGCGATCAGTGTGCGCAGCGTGCGCGGCGCACCGTCGTCGATCGTGTCGTTCATGCGTCCTTCTCCCCGGTCAGTTGCCGCTTGTAGCGTTCGAGATCCCGCTTGCCGAGGCCCGCGTCGCGCCGAAGGTTGAGTTGCAGTGCGTCGAGGCTGCCGAGCGACCGGGCGACCTGCCCGGCGCGCAGCAAAGCCACGTCGCGCTGATCGGGATCCGCCAATGCGAGATCCATCATCAGCGCATTGAGATAGCCGCGCACACTGTCGTCGACGCCCGCCGCCGCGAATGCGTCGGGGCCGGCGGCGGGCTCGTCGTCACACCAGTCCGGAAACAGCATGCGCACCTGGGCCAGCACGGCGTCGCTCGCCAGCGACGCGCCGTCGAGATAGTGCGCAATGAACCCGCGCGTCAGCGCCTGCAGACGCGCCTGGCCGGGCAGGTCGAGACGCTCGAGCGAAAGCGGGCCGTGCAGGCGTGCGTCGATCCAGTCGTCGAGACCGGCCTCGCCGTCCCACCACAGAGCGAGCGCACGTGCGCGGATGAAGGTCTCGGGATGGCTCAACGCGGCACTGGCGCCGGACTCGTTCGATTCGATTTCAGCGGCCTGACGCAAATACGCAGCGGCATCGACCGTACTGATGCCCGTCTGCACCTTCACGAGCGTCGATACGGCGGGCGCCACCGCGCCGGCCGCAATGGCGCCGCCCCGATCCGCGAAGAGTTCGGTATGCAGCGCGTAACGCCGAAAAGTCTCGCGATGACTGTCGGCTCCGGCCGGGCTGGCCACCGCGTCGTTGAGAATCCGGTCCGCCGTCAGGAAACGGCCGTCGGCGCGCGACCACAGCAGATGGTGCGCGAGTTCGTGCCCGAGGATCGCCAACAGTTCCTGCGAAGACAATCGCTCCAGTACGGGCCCCTGCAACAGGATGTGGATCTCGCCCGGCACGAAAACGAGCGACGCATTCATCTGGTTGCCCGGCGACTGGTAGAGCGTGGCCGGTATATCGACGATACCGAGTCGCTCCATGGCCAGCGCCAATGCGGCATGGACGTCGCCGTGCGCGTCGGCGTCGATCCGGTAGGTTTCGCGCAACAGCGACGCGCGCAGCGATTCGAGCTGTTCGGTGTACGTTTCGCGCTCGTCGGTCCAACGCCAGACGTCCGGCTCATGCCGGCACAAATAATCCGCTACGGCTTCGTGGTAGACGAGGGGCGCCAGCGCGCCGCGGTTCGGGGCGTGAGAGTCCATGCGAGGCACTCCGGTTGGGAAGTGCCGATTCTACCGACGGAATACGGCGCCGCAACTGTCGTAAAGAGGCCGTCGCGACCGTCCGTTCGGGACTTCGGGACAGGACGCTCGTCGAATCGACTCGACGGGCGAGCGTCACGCATGACACCGGGCCGCATCCGGCGTCCCGGCGCCCGGACCGTCGGCGTCACACCGGTTCGTGGCCGGTGTGCGGCGCCGCCCCCCCCTGCTGCAACAACACCGCGTCGCGCTTCTCCAGCAGATGCCGCCGCAGGATCGCCGCGAGCGCCTTGCCGTCGCGCGCCTCGAGCGCCTTGATCATCTCCTCGTGATCGTGCACCGCGCGGTCCCACTTCTCGACGTGCTGGTTCGAGCGGAACCGCATCGACATGATCCGCCGGTTGATCGACTGGTACGTGGCGCGCAGCGCCGAGTTGCGCGCGGCCTCGTTGATGCGGTCGTGGATTTCCTGGTTGCGGCTGTAGTAGCCGGGCAGGTCGTTCTGCAGCCGGCATGCGAGCATCGAGTAATGCAGCGCCTTGATCTCCGCGAGCTCCGCGTGCGTGATGCGCTCGCAGGCCAGTTCGCCTGAAAACGCCTCCAGCCCCGACATCAGCTCGAACGTCTCGCGGATCTCCGATTCGCTCATCCGGTACACGCTCGCGCCGCGATTCGGCGACAGCACCAGCAGCCCCTCGGCCGCCAGCACCTTGAACGCCTCGCGCAGCGGCGTGCGCGAGATGCCGAGCGTCTCGCACAGCTCGCGCTCGTTCAGCCGCATGCCCGGCGTGAGCACGCCTTCAACGATGAATTTGCGCAGGTGCTCGACGACCGTGTCGTGCAGCCGCTGCCGCTCCAGTTTCGGCAGTGCCGGCGCGCCGCCGGCCTGCTCCAGATCATTCAAATCTTGCATGCAAAATCCTTCCTTCTTGCTTCACGCGATTCTACTTCAACTCGCCCGACCCGAATATCTCCCCGCCAACGCCGGGTAAACACCGGCATTTTCGGTGAAATCAGTGCTTGGGTTTGCCGCGATCGCTCTGCTAAAGTATTTTGCATGCAAAATTCAAAATGCAACCAAGGAGACAGAACGACCATGCTGCAACTCGACTTTCATCCGTCCGGCCGACATTTCCTGCAGATTCCCGGGCCGAGCCCGGTGCCCGACCGCATCCTGCGGGCGATGAGCTATCCGACCATCGACCACCGTGGCCCCGAATTC
Organism: Burkholderia sp. AU4i; assembly: GCF_000466765.1. NCBI lineage: Bacteria > Pseudomonadati > Pseudomonadota > Betaproteobacteria > Burkholderiales > Burkholderiaceae > Burkholderia > Burkholderia sp. AU4i. The sequence continues at coordinate 53,809 of NZ_ASSI01000042.1, forward strand.
GGCGCGCTCGGCCTCAAGGTGCTCGCCGGCATCAGGAAGATCTTCAAGACTACGCAGCCGGTGATCATCTATCCGGCGTCGGGTACCGGTGCATGGGAGGCCGCGCTGACCAACACGCTGAGCGCCGGCGACACCGTGCTGATGTACGAGACCGGCCACTTCGCGACGCTGTGGAAGAAGATGGCCGACGCGCTTGGCCTGAAGCCCGAATTCCTCGGGCTGCCGGGCATCGAAGGCTGGCGCCGGGGCGTGCAGCCCGAGATGATCGAAGCGCGCCTGCGCGCCGATACCGCGCACGACATCAAGGCGGTATGCGTGGTGCACAACGAAACCTCCACCGGCGTCACCTCCGACATCGCGGCCGTGCGCCGCGCGATCGACGCGACCGGCCACCCGGCGCTGCTGATGGTCGACACGATCTCGGGGCTCGCGTCCGCCGACTATCGCCATGACGAATGGGGCGTCGACGTGACGGTGTCGGGTTCGCAGAAGGGGCTGATGCTGCCGCCCGGCATCAGCTTCAACGCGGTGTCGCCGAAGGCGCTCGCGGCAAGCGGGCACGCGACGCTGCCGCGCGCGTTCTGGGGCTGGCACGAGATCATCGAGGCGAACAGGAACGGCTACTGGCCGTACACGCCGAACACCAACCTGCTGTACGGGCTCGCCGAAGCGCTCGACATGATCCTCGGCGAAGGGCTCGACGCGGTGTTCGCGCGCCACCAGCGGCTCGCGGAAGCCACGCGCCGCGCGGTGCGCGCGTGGGGCCTCGAGATCCAGTGCGCGGACCCGGCCGTCTACAGCCCCGTGCTGACCGGCGTGATGATGCCCGACGGCGTCGACGCGGACGCCGTGCGCAAGCTGATCTACGAACGCTTCGACATGTCGCTCGGGCAGGCGCTCGGCAAGATGCGCGGCAAGATGTTCCGCATCGGCCATCTCGGCGACTGCAACGACCTCACGCTGATGGCCACGCTCGCCGGCTGCGAGATGGGGCTGAAGCTCGCCGGCGTGCCGGTTGCCGCGAGCGGCGTCGTCGCGGCGATGGACACCCTCGCATCGAACACGCACGCCCCCGCGCTGCGCGCGGCGGCCTGAGCGCCGGCGGGCGGCGCGCACGTTTCCCGCACGCCGCCTGACGCGCCCTTTCCGCTTCACGGGCGGCCGCGCGGTCGTCGCGACACGCACCGGCCGCTGCCGGCGCCCGCCCCGCTTCATCGGCACGACCCACCTCGATGCCGGCCTCGACGCCGGCACGGGCAGCCAGCCAGACAACATCCAGGAGACGAAACATGAAGCTGTTCCGAGCGACCGGCATCGTGCTGGTGATGCTGTGCGTGATGTACTTCATCACGTACCTCGATCGCGTGAACGTGAGCACGGCCGCTGCCGGGTTCGGCAAGGAATTCGGGCTGAACAGGACGGAGATCGGCCTCGTGTTCTCCGCGTTCGCGTATCCGTATCTCGTATTCCAGATCATCGGCGGCTGGGTCAGCGACCGCTTCGGCGCGCGCCGCACGCTGCTCGCCTGCGGGCTGCTGTGGGCCGTCGCGACGCTGCTCACCGGGATGGCCGGCGGCCTCGCGTCGCTGCTCGCCGCGCGCCTGCTGCTCGGGCTCGGCGAAGGCGCGACGTTCCCGGCGGCCACGTCGGCGATGTCGCGCTGGGTGCCGCGCGAGAAACGCGGCTTCGCGCAGGGCGTCACGCACGCGTTCTCGCGCGTCGGCAACGCGGTCGCGCCGGCCGCCGTCGTCGCGGTGATGGCCGTGTACGGGTGGCGCGAATCGTTCTACATCTGCGGCGTGATCAGCCTCGTGTGGGTCGCGGTGTGGGCGCTCGTCTATACCGAACACCCGAAGGACCACCCGCGCATCACGCAGGCCGAACTCGACGCGCTGCCGCAACCGAAGCCGAAACCCGCCGCCGTGCCCTGGGGCCCGTTGTTCCGCCGGATGATGCCCGTCACAATCGTGTACTTCTGCTACGGCTGGACGCTGTGGCTGTTCCTGAGCTGGATTCCGCAGTACTTCCTGCACAGCTACGACCTCGACCTGAAGAAATCGGCCGTGTTCGCGTCGGCGGTGTTCTTCGCGGGCGTGATCGGCGACACGCTCGGCGGGATCGTCACCGACCGCATCCTCGCGCGCACCGGCAGCCTCAAGCGCGCACGCAGCCGGATGGTGTCGATCTGCATGCTGCTCACGCTGCTGTCGCTGTTGCCGCTGCTGTTCACGCATCACCTGTACGTGTCGATGGCGTGCCTCGCGGCCGGCTTCTTCTTCGCCGAAATGACGATCGGCCCGATGTGGGCCGTGCCGATGGACATCGCGCCGCAATACTCGGGCACCGCGAGCGGGATGATGAATTCCGGCTCCGCGCTCGCGGCGATCCTGTCGCCCGTGATCTCCGGCTTCGTGATCGACCGCTTCGGCAGCTGGGAGCTGCCGTTCATCGGCAGCATGGTGCTGATGGGCGTGGGCGTGCTGCTCGCGTTCCGCATGCAGCCGGAAAGCCGCTTCGCCGACGCACCCGCCGAACAACCGGCCGCCAATCGCTCGCCGGCCTGATGCCAACGGGCCGCTACCGTTCGCGGCGCCCGCCTTTTCCCCGACTGCAACGATGACCCAGGCTACCCACGACCTCGCCATCCGGCTCGCCGCCGGCTGGCAACACGGCATCGCGTTCGCCGCGCTGCCTTCAGCTCTCGTCCCCGCCGATGCCGACGCCGCCTATGCGGTGCAGGCGCAACTGCTCGCCGAGCGCCGCGCCGCGATCGGCGCGTGGAAGGTCGGCGCGAAACAGCCCGACGGGCCGATCCAGGGCGCGCCGCTGCCGGACGACTGCCGCCATGCGAGCGGCGTCACGCTGCCGCGCGGCGCGTTCCGGCCGCTCGGCCTCGAACTGGAGATCGCGTTCCGCTTCGGCCGCGACTTCGCGCCGCGTGCGCCCGCCTATGCCGACGATGAAGTGTTCGACGGTATCGCGCAGATGGGTGCCGCGATCGAGATCGTCGCGAGCCGCTTCCGCGAATGGCCGGACGTCGCGCCGGCCGCCCAGCTCGCCGACCTGCAGAACCACGGTGCGCTCGTGCTGGGCAAGATGACCGGTTATCGCGCCGATTTCCCGTACGCCGCGCCGGCACCGGCGTTCACGTTCGACGGGCACGACATCGCCGGCACCACACCTGGCACCAACCCGGCCGGCGACCCGCGCCGCCTGCTGCCGTGGCTCGTGAATCATGCGTCGCGACGCGGCATCGCGCTGCCGGCCGGCACCGTCGTCACGACCGGCTCGTACACGGGCATGCATTTTCCGCGGGCCGCGGGCACGGCCGTCGGCCGCATCGCGGGGCTGCCGCCCGTCAGCGTCACGCTCGCCTGATCCCTCACCCGATCCTCGCCCGATCCGTTCCCACCCGATACCGACCGCCGCCATGACATCCGCCGTCTCGCCTTCGCTGGTTCGCCCCGTCCATCTCGTGCCTTCGCAAGGCGCCGCGCTGTCGCCGCTGTTCGAGCGGCTGCGCCGTGAAATGCGCGGCGACGTCTACGCCGATCGTGCGAGCCGCGGTCGTTATGCGACCGACGCGTCGATCTACCAGATCATGCCGCTCGGCGTCGTCGTGCCACGCGACCAGGACGACCTGCGGATCGCGCTCGACATCGCGCGCGACCGCAAGATTCCCGTGCTCGCGCGCGGCGCCGGCACCAGCCAGTGCGGGCAGACGGTCGGCGAGGCGCTCGTCGTCGACAACAGCAAATGGCTGAACCGGATCGTCGCATTCGATGCGCAGGCCCGCACCGTCACCGTCGAGCCCGGCATCGTGCTCGATCACCTGAACGCGTGGCTGAAACCGCACGGGCTGTGGTTTCCCGTCGACGTGTCGACGGCCGCGCAATGCACGATCGGCGGGATGGCCGGCAACAACTCGTGCGGGTCGCGCTCGATCGAGTACGGCAACATGGTGCACAACGTGCTCGCGATCGACGCGATCCTCGCCGACGGCAGCGAATGCCGGTTCGGTTCGCTCGCGCAGCCCGTCACCGATCGCCGCACGCTCGACCTGCTGCACGGCGTCGAACGCATCGCGAAGCGCGAGCGCGACGAGATCGTCGAGCGCGTGCCGAAGGTGCTGCGCCGCGTGGCCGGCTACAACCTCGACCTGTTCGACTGCCAGAACCCGCGCGCCTACACCGACGACGGCCATGCGAATCTCGCGCACCTGCTCGTCGGCTCGGAAGGCACGCTCGCCCATAGCCGGCAGATCACGCTGAAGCTCGCTCCGCTGCCCGCGCACAAGACGCTCGGCGTCGTGAACTTCCCGACCTTCTACCAGGCGATGGACACCGCGCAGCACATCGTGAAGCTGAAGCCGGTGGCCGTCGAGCTGGTCGATCGCACGATGATCGACCTGTCGATGGAGAACCCGGCGTTCCGGCCCGTGATCGAACAGGCGCTGGTCGGCCGGCCGCAGGCGATCCTCCTCGTCGAGTTCGCGGGCGAATCGCGCGACGCGCAACACGCGCAGCTCGACCGGCTCGCCGAACTGATGGCCGATCTCGGCCTGCCCGGCAGCGTCGTGAAGATGACCGATGCCGGCGCGCAGAAGGCGCTGTGGGAGGTGCGCAAGGCCGGGCTGAACATCATGATGAGCATGAAGGGCGACGGCAAACCGGTGTCGTTCATCGAGGATTGCGCGGTGCCGCTCGAACACCTCGCCGAATACACGCGCCGCCTGACCGACGTGTTCCACAAGCACGAGACCGAAGGCACGTGGTACGCGCACGCGAGCGTCGGCACGCTGCACGTGCGGCCGATCCTCGACATGCGGCGCGACGGCGCGACGCGCATGCGCGAGATCGCCGAAGAAGCGGCGGCACTCGTGCGCGAGTACAAGGGCGCGTATTCGGGCGAACACGGCGACGGGCTGTGCCGCGGCGAATGGGTCGCGTGGCAGTACGGCCCGCGCCTGAATGCGGCGTTCGCGGAGATCAAGAAGCTGTTCGATCCCGACAACCGCTTCAACCCCGACAAGATCGTCAATCCGCCGAAGATGGATGCGCGCGAGCATTTCCGTTTCGCGCCCGGCTATGCGGCGCTGCCGCTGCGGCCCGCGCTCGACTGGTCGGCATGGAACGTCACGCGCAATCCGCTGACCGGCGAAGAAACCGCCCCCGGCTCGGGCACCGACGTCACGCACGGGCTCGCATCGGCCGTCGAGATGTGCAACAACAACGGCCACTGCCGCAAGTTCGACGCGGGCACGATGTGCCCGAGCTACCGCGTGACGCGCGACGAGCAGCACGTGACGCGCGGCCGCGCGAACACGCTGCGGCTCGCGGTGACGGGCCAGCTCGGCGCCGACGGCCTCGCCGGCGACGACGTGAAGGCCGCGCTCGACCTGTGCGTGTCGTGCAAGGGCTGCAAACGCGATTGTCCGACGGGCGTCGACATGGCGCGCTTCAAGATCGAGGCGCGGCACGCGTGGAACCGCAAGCACGGCACGACGCTGCGTGAACGGCTCGTCGCGTATCTGCCGCGTTATGCGCCGTGGGCCGCGCGCATGCGCGGCGCGATCGCGTTCGTCAATGGCGTGCCGGTCGTCGCGTCGTCGATCAAGCGATGGATCGGCCTCGCGCCGCAGCGTGCGCTGCCCGGGTTCGCGCGACCGTTTCTGGCTGATACGGGAGCGGGTGCGGGTGCATCAACGCCCACGCAAACCGGCTCGGCCCCCCGCGAAGTGCTGCTGTTCGTCGATACGTTCAGCAACTACCAGGAGCCGGACAACGCGCGCGCCGCGCAGGCCGTGCTCGAAGCGGCCGGCTATACCGTGCATTTCAACGTGCGCGCAGGCGCGCGGCCACTGTGCTGCGGCCGCACGTTCCTCGCGGCCGGGCTCGTCGACGAAGCGAAATCCGAAGCCAGGCGCACGCTCGATGCGCTGCGGCCGTACCTCGAACGCGGTATCGCGATCGTCGGGCTGGAGCCTTCGTGCCTGCTGTCGATGCGCGACGAGTTTCTTGCCTACGGTTACGGCGACGAAGCCACACGGCTCGCGAGCCACGCGTTCCTGTTCGAGGAGTTTCTCGTGCGCGAACACGAGGCCGGCCGGTTGTCGCTGCCGCTGCACGCGATCGATGCGAACGAAGCGCTCGTGCACGGCCACTGCCATCAGAAGGCATTCGGCGCATTCACGCCGGTGCAGACGGTGCTGCGCTGGATTCCGGGACTCAAGGTATCGCCGGTCGAATCGTCGTGCTGCGGAATGGCCGGCAGCTTCGGCTATGAAGCCGAGCATTACGCCGCATCGCAGGCGATGGCCGAGCTGTCGCTGCTGCCGGCCGTGCGTGCGCGGGCGGAAGGCGCGATCGTCGTCGCGGACGGCACGAGTTGCCGGCATCAGATCCAGGACGGCGCGCAAGCGCAGGCCGTGCATGTGGCGAAGGTGCTGGCGCGGGCATTGCGAAGCTGACCGCCGCCGCGTGCGCCTCACCGCGGTTCGCCGATCCCGCCCATCAGCGTCACCAGTTGCTCGCGCAGCCACCGGCTGCCCTGATCCTGATCCGCGCTGCGATGCCAGTAGCAGAAGTATTCGAGCGCCGGCATCTCGAACGGCAGTTCGAGAATCCGCGCCGGATAGCGCTGCAGCAGCCGCAGGGGTGCCGTCAGCGCCAGGTCGCCGCGCATCGCGATCAGCGGCGCGACCATGTAGTGCTGCACGCGCATCTGGATGGTGCGGCGCAACCCGAGGCGCGTCAGCTCCGCGTCGACGTGCCCGCTGCCCTTGCGGCGGCTCGACACGTGGATGTGCCCCATCGACAGGTAGTCGTCCATGGTGAGCGTGTCGCCCTTGAACGGGTGATCGTCGCGGATCATGCACGCATAACGATCGCGCACGAGCAGCGCCTGATGCAGGTGCGGATCGCCGATCAGCGGCGCGTCGATCGCGATGTCGACGGAGCCGTTCGCGAGCGCGGTCGCGACTTCGCGGCGGTCCATCGTGTAGCTGCGCACGTGCATGCCGGGCGCATGCTTCTGCAGCAGTTCGCCGAGCGCGGGCAGCAGCAGCGCTTCGGTCAGGTCGCTCATGCTCATCCGGAACACGCGCGTCGACGACGCCGGATCGAACACGTCGCCTTCGTGCGCGCTCGAATCGAGCAGCTGCATCGCCTCGCGCACCCGGCCGACGATATTCTCGGCCAGCGGCGTCGGCATCATCCCGGCCGGCGTGCTGACGAACAGCGGATCGTTCAGGGTCTTGCGCAGCCGCGCCAGCGCGTTGCTGACGGCCGGCTGCGTGAGATTCAGCACCTCGGCCGCGCGCGTCAGGTTGCGCTTCGTGTAGATCGCGTCGAATACGACGAACAGGTTCAGGTCAATCTTCGAAAGGCGCATCGCCGGATCTCCTTGCCGGCATCTTACGGCGTGCGCCACCCGCTCGTCCACGGCCCTGCGCATCCCGGCGCGACGCTCAGGCGCGCAGCGGCGGCGTCAGGTACGGCGCCGTCGAACCCGGCTCGCCGTCCTTGATTTCCATCCGCGCGATCGCCTGCAGGTGCACCTCGTCCGGGCCGTCGGCGAAGCGCAGCGCGCGGCCCCAGGTCCAGAGGTCGGCGAGCGGCGTATCGGGGCTCAACCCCGCCGCGCCGAACACCTGCATCGCGCGGTCGCAGACGTTCGCGTACACGGTCGGCACCAGCGCCTTGATCATCGAGATTTCCTTGCGCGCGGCCTTCGCGCCGACCTTGTCGATCATCCACGCGGCCTTCAGCACGAGCAGGCGCGCCTGCTCGATCTCGATGCGCGAGCGCGCGATCCATTCGCCGACCGTGCCGTGCCGGTTCAGCGGCTTGCCGAACGCGACGCGCGACTGCGCGCGGTCGACCATCAGCTCCAGCGCGAGCTCGGCCGCGCCGATCGACCGCATGCAGTGGTGGATGCGGCCCGGCCCGAGGCGGGCCTGCGCGAGCGCAAAGCCGCTGCCCTCCTCGCCGAGCAGGTTGCTCGCCGGCACGCGCACGTTGTCGAACGTGATCTCGCAGTGCCCTTCCGGCGCATAGTGATTGACCACCGTGATGTTGCGCACGACCGTCACGCCCGGCGTGTCGCGCGGCACGAGAATCATGCTCTGCTGCTGGTGCGACTCGGCATCGGGATCGGTCTTTCCCATCACGATGAAGATCTTGCAGTTCGGATGCGCGGCGTTCGTGATGAACCACTTGCGGCCGTTGATCACGTACTCGTCGCCCACGCGCTCGATGCGCGTCGTGATGTTCGTCGCATCCGACGATGCGACATCGGGCTCCGTCATCGCGAACGCCGAACGGATCTCGCCGCGCAGCAGCGGCTTCAGCCACTGTTCGCGCTGCGCGGGCGTCGCGAACATGTGCAGCAGCTCCATGTTGCCGGTGTCCGGCGCGTTGCAGTTGAACACTTCCGACGCCCAGCCCACGCGCCCCATGATCTCGGCGAGCGGTGCGTATTCGAGGTTCGTCAGGCCCGTGCCGGGCTCGTCGTCCTTCAGGTGCGGCAGGAACAGGTTCCACAGCCCTTCCGTCTTCGCACGCTCCTTCAGTTCCTCCATGAACGAAACGGGATACTGGCCCGCGTGCACTTCCTCGTTCCACTGGCGGATGCGCGGCACGATGTGTGCATCCATGAATGCGCGCACGCGGCTGCGCAGTTCTTCCACTTTAGGGGTGTAGCCAAAGTCCATGATCGACTCCTCGATTCCGTTCGTCCGGTTCCGTCAGAAGGCCGAGACACCGCCGTCGACGGCGACGGCCTGCCCGGTCAGATAAGTGTTTTCCTTCGCGCACAGCGTCAGCATCGTCGCGACGATTTCCTCGGGCCGGCCGAGCCGCTTCATCGGCGAGCCCTGCGCGAGAAAATCCTGGCGGTCGCCGATCTCGCTGTCGGTGACCATCGGCGTCGTGCTGTAGAACGGGCACACCGCATTCACGCGAATGCCGTGGCGCGCGTATTCGATGGCCGCCGTCTTCGTGAGCCCGACCACCGCATGCTTCGACGCCGCATAGGCGGCCAGCTTCGGCGCGCCGCCGAGCCCGGCCATCGACGCGACGTTCAGGATCACGCCTTCGCGCTGCGCGAGCATCTGGCGGATCTGGTGCTTCATCCCGAAGAACACGCCCTTCGCGTTCACCGCGAAGCTCAGGTCGAGATCGGCTTCGTCGGTGTCGATCAGCGCCTTCATCGGCGGCGCGATGCCCGCGTTGTTGATCCCCACGTCGAGCCGGCCGAAACGCTCGGCCGCCGCGTGCACCAGCGCGGCGACGTCCGCTTCGACACGCACGTCGCAGCGCTGCGCGATCACGTCAGCGCCGGCCGCGCGCAGCGGCGCGGCCACGCGTTCGAGCGCCTCGCCGTTCAGGTCGCCGAGCGCCAGCCGCGCGCCCATCGCGGCGAGTTCGCTCGCGAGCAACGCGCCGAAGCCGCTCGCGGCGCCGGTGATCATCACGGCCTGGCCGGCGTAGCTGTCGATCTTCATCGCGCGCTCAGATCGTCAGGCCGCCGTCGACGACGATGCATTCGCCGTTCGTGTAGCTCGCCGCGTCCGACACGAGGTACAGCACGGTGCCGGCCATTTCGCGCGGTTCCGCGTGGCGGCGCAGCGGGATCTTCGCCTTCCACGTCTCGTAGATGTCCTTGTCGGCGAACAGCGCGCCCGCGAACTTCGTCTTCGTGAGCCCTGGCAGCAGCGCGTTCACGCGGATGCCGAACGGCCCGCACTCCTTCGCGAACGCCTTCGTCATGTTGACGACGGCCGCCTTCGTGATCGAGTAGATGCCCTGCCGGTCGCCCGGCTGCAGTGCATTCACCGACGCCGTGTTGACGATCGCGCCGCCGCCGTGTTCCTTCATCAGCTTGCCGGCCTCTACCGACATGAAGAAGTAGCCGCGGATGTTCACGTCGACCGTCTTGTCGTAAGCGGCGAGATCGGTATCGAGGATGTGCCCGAAATACGGATTCGCGGCCGCGTTGTTCACGAGGATGTCGAGCCGCCCGTGCTTGCCGCGGATATGCTCGAACGTCGCGGCGATGTCTTCCAGGCGCCCGACGTGGCAGGCCAGCGCCTCGGCGCGGCCGCCCGCCGCGACGATCGCGTCGGCCACGGCCCGGCAGTCGTCGAGCTTGCGGCTCGACACGATCACGTGCGCGCCCTGCTCCGCGAGCAGTTTCGCGATTTCCTCGCCGATGCCGCGGCTCGCGCCCGTCACCAGTGCGATCTTGCCCGTCAGGTCGAACAGATTCGTTGCCATGTTGCTGTGCTCCTCCATTGATGTGGTGTCGTGCCCGGCGATGTCAGCGATGCGCGTCGATCACGCCGACGGCCATCTCGGCGAGACGCCCGGCCATCGCGCCGACGCGCAGCGCCTGCTCGCTCGATGCGTTGCCCTGCAGCGCGCGCGCCTTCACGCCCTGCGCGATCGCCGCGAGCCGGAAGAAACTGAATGCGAGGTAGAAATGCCAGTCGCGGATCGGCTCGATGCCGCGCAGCTCGCAATAACGCGCAACGATCGCCGCTTCGTCGGGAATGCCGAGTTCCGCGCGATCCTGGCCCGCGAGCCCGCGCACCTGGCCGCCCGACGGCAGCCGCAGGCACATGCAGAAGTACGCGAGATCGGCGAGCGGGTTGCCGAGCGTCGACAGTTCCCAGTCGAGCACGGCCTGCACGCGATAGCTGTCGCGCGCGAACATCAGGTTGTCGATCCGGAAATCGCCGTGCACCAGCGTCGGCCGGCCCGTGTCGGCCGGGCACGCCTTCGGCAGCCAGTCGATCAGCGTCTCCATCGCGTCGAGGCGCTCCGTTTCCGCCGCGCGGTACTGCTTCGTCCAGACGCCGATCTGGCGTTCGAAGTAGTTGCCGGGGCGGCCGTAATCGGCGAGGCCCACCGCGTCGACATCGACGTCGTGCAACGCGGCCATCGTCTGCAGCAACGCGTCGTAGCACACCGCGCGATCGGCCTTCGGCAGCTCCGGCAGCGCGGGATCCCAGAAGATCCGGCCGTCCTCGAAGCTCATCACGTAGAACAGGCTGCCGATCACGTCGCGGTCTTCGCAGAGGTGATAAGGATGCGCGACCGGCACCGCAGTGCCTGACAGCGCGCTCAGCACGCGGAATTCGCGGTCGACCGCGTGCGCGGATTTCAGCAGTTCGCCCGGCGGCTGGCGGCGCAGCACGTAGCGGCCGCTCTTCGCATGCAGCAGGAAAGTCGGATTCGACTGGCCGCCGGCAAACTTCTCCATGTCGACCGGGCCTTCGAAGCCCGGCACGTGCGCTTCCAGATAGCGCGTGAGGCGGGCTACGTCGAGTTGCTGGGTAGGGTTCGTCATCGTCGCGATCGTTCGTGGGTCAGCCGTAGGTTCGCAGCGCGTGTCGTTCGGGATCCTCCAGATGCGGGATGCCGTTGAACGACGCGAGATGGAATGCATCGGCGTTGAAGAAAAACTGCGAAAGGCTGCTGTTGCGGATCTGCAGGTTCAGCGCGATCGCGCTCGACGGCGGGGCGGCCAGCACCTGCTGCACGGTGACCGCGATCGGGCCGCCGGAGCTCACCGTCAGCACGCGCTGGCCGCCGCCGTGGCGGATGGCCGCGCGGGCCTCGGCCACGCGCTGCTGGAAGTGCGACCAGGTCTCGGGGGCCGAGTCGCCGAGCCTGTCTTCCGACCAGAGCTGCAGCACCTGCCGCAGCGCGCGGAAATGCTCCTTCATCGAGCCAGCCGCGAGGCGGGCGATGTCCGGGTAGTCGTGCGCGGCGGCCGCGAACAGGCCGTGGAAGTCGTATTCGTTCAGGCCGGGATGGCGGTCGATCTCCGCGCCCTCGCGGCCCATCCCGCGCAGGATCGCGTCGACCGTCTGCGCGTGGCGGTTCATCGTGCCGCAGATCACGCGGTCGAACGCCAGGCCTTGCCGCGCAAAGTATTCGCCGAGCCAGACGCCCTGCTGCTCGCCCGCCGGGGAAAGCCGGTCGTAGTCGTCCGTGCCGAAGGACGCCTGCCCGTGCCGTACCAGAAAAAGTTCAGCCATCGCATGCCCGCCAGATCAGAAGGATTCAGCATAGGGGGCGGGGATGCATTTTCAAACTTTATTTTCTGAATCGGCGGGTATTCATCGGGTGAATTCCAGGCATGCCAACCGTGCGCTTGCGCCGACTTTCGGCCGCCCTCGCCGCGGCACGCGAATTGCGGCGGGAGGCACCGTCCATTCACGACGTCAGGAGGGGTGCGATGCTCGGTACGATCCTCATCATCATTCTGATTCTGCTGCTCATCGGGGCATTTCCGGCGTGGCCGCACAGCCGAAGCTGGGGCTACTGGCCGTCGGGCTCGGTCGGGTTGATCGTCGTCATCGTCGTGATACTCGTGCTGCTGGGTCACATCTGAGTCCGGCGCCGTAGCTTCTTTACAAACGCAAGCAAGGGCGGGACATCCGTCGGCCGGGCGCGAATCGCGTCGCGCCGCGCTGTCCCCCCGCCTCCGTTCGATTGCGCCGGCCGTGCGGTAGTATGGCGACCTGATGGAACCCCCTGATGGATCTGAACGAGTGGCCATGCCCGAATCTTCTTCATCGCCCGGCGCCGGCCAGAACGCCCAGGCGCTCGTCCTCATCGCCGAAGACGAACCCGAGATCGCCGAGATCCTGACCGCCTATCTCGCACGCGGCGGGCTGCGCACCGTGCACGCCGCCGACGGCCGCCGCGCACTGGAGCTGCACCTGCAGCTCAAGCCCGACCTCGTGCTGCTCGACGTGCAGATGCCGCACGTCGACGGCTGGAAGGTGCTCGCCGAAATCCGTCATCGCGGCGACACGCCCGTCATCATGCTGACTGCGCTCGACCAGGACATCGACAAGCTCACCGGCCTGCGCATCGGCGCCGACGACTACGTGGTGAAGCCGTTCAATCCCGCCGAAGTCGTGGCGCGCGCGCAGGCGGTGCTGCGCCGCTCGATGGCCGGCGCGCGCCAGGAAGAACAGCGCGTGCTGCGGGTCGCGCCGTTCGAGATCGATCTCGAACACCACGAAGCCACGCTCGAAGTGGGCAGCGAACGGCACACGCTCGTCCTGACGCTCACCGAATTCAAGCTGCTCGCGCAACTCGCGCGCGCGCCGCGGCGCGTGTTCAGCCGCGCCGAGCTGATGGCCACCTGCCTGCCGGAAGGCGACGCGCTGGAACGCACGGTGGACAGCCACGTCAGCAAGCTGCGCAAGAAGCTGGACGACCTTGGCGTGCAGGGCGTGCCGGTCAGCGTGCGCGGCGTCGGCTACAAGCTCTGGAGCTGAGCATGAAGCTCGAGGGCCTGAGCCGGCAGATCGCGCTGACCATGGCGGGGATGGCGTTCGGCGTGACGCTGCTGATGGTGCTCACCGCGTACGTCTTCTACTACTTCGCGTTCAATTACTGGCCTGCACATTTCGACACGAAGAACCTGCTGCCGACCGCGCCGGAATGGGTGTGGCTCGTCTCGACCACGTCGGTCGGCCTAGCGCTGTCGGTCGCGGTCGCGGTCAATCTCGCGCGCCGCATCCTCGTGCCGCTGAACTCGGTCACGGACAGCATTCGCCGCGTCGCGCGCGGCGATCTCGACGCGCGCGCCGTCGCGGGCGACCGCTCGCTGCACGAAGCCGCGCTGCTCGCCGACAACTTCAACGCGCTCGCCAGCGAGCTGCAGCGCGTGACCAACGAGCAGGCGATCTGGAACGCGGCGATCGCGCACGAGCTGCGCACGCCCGTCACGGTGCTGCGCGGGCGCCTGCAGGGGCTCGCCGAAGGCGTGTTCAAGCCCGACGAAGCGCAGTTCCGCAGCCTGCTCGCGCAGGTCGAGGGGCTGACGCGGCTGATCGAGGATCTGCGCGTGGTCAGCCTCGCGGACAGCGGCCACCTGAGCATCGAGATCCGCGACGCCGATCTCGCGTCGGAAGCGCGTGCGGTGGTCGACATGTTCGAGCCGGCGCTGCGTGCCGCCGGCCAGCATCCGGTGCTCGATCTCGACACGCGGCGCATGTGCTGCGACCCGGTGCGCATCCGCCAGGCGCTGCTGGCGCTGCTGGAAAACGCGCGCCGCCATGCGGTGCCCGGCGCGATCCGCATCGAGACGCGCATCGAACAAGGGATGTGCCGGTTGCGCGTCGGAGACGACGGCCCCGGCATCCCGGCCGATTTCGCGCCGCACGTGTTCAAGGCCTTCCGGCGCGCCGACGATACGCAGCCGGGCGGCAGCGGCCTCGGGCTCGCCGTCGTCGCGGCGATCGCCCATGCGCATCATGGCGAAGCTGTCTGCATGCCGAGCCGCACGGGCGGCACGCTGTTCGAAGTGCAGTGGCCCGACAACCTCACGCCGGCGCCGGAACACGCGCGCTTTCCGGCCTGAGACACCACCTTTGGGTCTGACCTGACGTCCGCCTTTACCGCACCTCGTGCGGTTCGCGCCCGACCTGTTCGAGCGGCGGGTTGAACCCGAGCACCGTGTACTCCAGCACGGACACCGTCCCTTTCCCGGCCGCGCCCCGCACGACGACCGCGCGCACCGCGCCGGCCCGGTCGAATTTCAGGCGGGTGCCGACGGTCGCGTTGCGCAGCGCCTCCAGTTCCTCGATCCGCGCGATCGCCAGCTTGCGCACCGCGCCGGACACGTACACCGGCAGGAACACCAGCGCGATGAAGATCGACACGGCATCCTTCGATACGCTGTCCAGCACCGCCTGACCCGACATCACGAGCGACAGCGACGTCGCGGCGACGAAGATCGCGAGCACGGTCGCGCCCACACCGAGCGACGAGAACCGCTCGGCCGCCTTCTTCATGCGTGCCTTCACGAGCGCGCGCGTGGTCGCGGACGGCACCAGCCATTCGCGCAACGCGCCATGGTATCCGGCGAAACCGAGGAACAGCGTCGCGACCGCGCTGATGCCGATGCTGGTGTACAGCGCATCGAAGATCATGCAGAGGAATTCGAGCACGAACACGATCACCGGCGGCCACAGCAGCAGCCGGAACGAATAGCCGTCGCGGCCGTGCCCGCGAATCCACCATTTCACCGGCGCAAGCTGCCAGAAGCGGCTCTCCTGGTGGAGCGAAAGTTCTTCGTTGTCGGTCAATTTCCCACCTGTCGGATCCTGCGCCGTGTCGGCGCCGGCCGCGAATCGGCACGGCCGCAGCCGCATTCTCCCAGATGCGCGGCGCGGCGAGAAAGGCGCCGCCGCCGGCCTCCGGTTCCCGGTCGACCGACACATCGTGTGTATCGCACACGCACGCTCGCTTGACCCGGCCCTTGGGATCGCCTTTATGCTGGGCGCAACAAATCGACAGCAAGGAGAGTGACGGATGAGCACGTCCACGCCCCGTTTGAACGCGTCGGCCGCCGCCACGCGGCTCGGCGTCTCGATCAAGGCGCTGCGGCTGTACGAGCGGCACGGCCTCGTCACGCCGGAACGCACGCCGGCCGGGTACCGTGCGTACGGCCCGGACGATCTCGCCCGCGCGGCCGACATCGCCGCGCTGCGCGCACTCGGCCTCGGTCTCGCGCAGGTGGCGAGCGTGCTCGACGGCGACGCGCGCAGCCTCGACGACGCACTGGCCGCTCACGAAGCGGCGCTGGACCACGGCATTCAGGATCTCGTGCGCAAGGTCGATCGCGTACACGCAATCCGCGCCGGCCTCGCGCGCGGCCGGATGCCGGCCGACGGCGAACTGACCCGGCTCGTCGACGACAGCAGCGCCGGCGTGGCATTCAGCCTGCCGTGGCCGTGGGGCGGCGAGTGGTTCGAGTGTCGCGATATCCGGCCGCTGAACTACATCATCGGCCCGCTCGGCAGCGGCAAGACGCGGCTGGCGCTTCGGCTCGCCGACGCACTGCCCGGCGCCACGTTCGTCGGCCTCGACCGGCTGGAGAACGACGGTGCGGCGACGCGCGACGTGCTGCGCACCGATCCTGCATTGAAGTCGCGCGTCGACCGTGCATCGGCAGCGCTCGCCGCCCGAGGCGCGACGCCGTCGGCGGCGCTGGCCGCGCTGCTCGTCGCCCTCGAAGCCGAAGGCCCGCGCACACGGGTCGTCGACATGATCGAACAGGATCTCGATCGCCCCACGCAACAGGCACTGATTGCCCGTCTGCGCGAACAGGCCGCCGCCGGGATGCGGCCGCTGTTCCTGCTGACGCGTTCGTCGGCGATCCTCGACCTGTCGGCGGTCGGCCCGCATGAAGCGATCATCCTGTGCCCGGCCAATCACAGTCCGCCTTCGCGCGTGGCGCCTTACCCGGGCTCACCCGGCTACGAAGCGGTTGCCACGTGTCTTGCGTCGCCCGAGATCCGGGCGCGGATCGCGCATCCCCCGGAAGCGGCGTAAGCGTTCGTCACGGCGCCATCCGCCCCATCCTGCGCGCCATCGCCGGGCTGACCGCATGCACCGGATCGAACCCGAAGAATTCGAGCACGTGGCGCGCGACGTCGTCGCGATCGTTGTCCGCGCAGATCATGTGGTAGCTGTTCTCCAGCACGATCCCGCGCGCGTCGGGCATTTTCGCGAGCAGGAAATCGGCCGAGCGCAGGCTCGTCAGCTCGTCCTCGCGCGCATGCAGCACGAGCGTCGCGCACGGCGTGCCGGCGGCCGCCTCGAGCGCCCAGTCGCGCATCCGGTCGACCTGGCGCACGCACGCGAGCGGCACCCACGCATAGTGGAAACTGTCTTCGCGCTCGAACTTCTTCTTCACGATCGCGCGGATCGTCGCGTTCTTGATGCCGAACGGCTCGCCTTCCTCGACGCGCATCCGCTCCGCGACACCCGGCACGCGATACAGCACATGCCGCAATGCCCGGTACCACGGCGTCGACCAGCCGTCGATGAACACCGGCGTGGCCAGCAGCGCGAGCCGGCCGCGCGCATGCTGCACGCGATGGCACAGCAGCAGCGCGACCAGCGCGCCCATGCACATGCCCGCGACATGCACGGTGTCGTACTCGTTCTCCAGCGCGCGATACTGCTCGGTCACCGCGTCGAGCCATGCCTCCGCGCGCACGCCGACCAGATCCTCGGGGCGCGTGCCGTGCCCCGGCAGCGTGATCATGTGCGGTTCGCCGCCCGCGCGCCGCACCGCCTTGTGCAGCGAACCGAGATCGTATTGCGTGCCGCCGAGCCCGTGGATCAGCAGGACGCCCGTGCGGCCCGTCATGACGCGTCCCCGCTCATTCGTCCGCCGGCCACACGCGCTCGAGCTGCCAGACCCCTGCCACCACCGTCACGTCGACATTCGAGTCGAGCAACGGCGCGCCGTGATCGGTGATCGTCCGCGTGCCGCCGTCGCGCTGCACGATACGCAGCGACAGCGACGCACGATCCTCGCCGGCGATCTCCGCGTTCCAGTAGTCGCTCAACGCATCGCGGTCGCCCGGCTGCACACGTTCGAGCACGAGCGACACGCTCGCGATCTGCGCCGCGTCGACGCCGACACCGAACACGCGCTCGACGTCGCCGCTCCACTCGATCCGCCCCGATTCCGGATCGAGCACGTACGCGATCTGGCCGGCGCTCGCGAGCGCGAGCTCCATGTTGTTCTGCAGGACCGCCGCATGCTCGTGCACGCGCTCGCGCGTCGTCTTCAGCGTGCTCACCGTCAGCACCAGCAGCGACGCGACCGCCAGGTAAAGCTGCGCCTCGAGCAGCGAACTGCCGTAGTGCTCATGGAACGACGCGAACGGGCCGTCGCCCTGCGCGGTCTGCTCGATCACGATCAGCGCGAGCACCAGCACCGACGACGAACCCGCGCGGCCGCCGAGCAGCAGCGTCACCGCGACGGTCAGGAACAGCGGGATATACGTCAGCGCAAAGCCGGCGCCCGTGCCGAATTTCTTCGACGTGTCGCCGTCGAAGATCACCAGCGCGCCGATCACGAGCAGCGCGAACGCGACGATGCCGAGTACCAGGTCGAAGCGCTCGTGGTCGCCCGAGCGGTGCGCGCGAAAGCGCGACCATGACGCGAGCACCGGCGTGACCAGCAGCACGCCGACGAAATCGGACGCGGCCCACACCGACCACACGTCGAGGAACGGCGCGCCCTTGACCGCCGTGTACCACGCCGCGCCGCCGATCGCGCCGATCACGCCCGCGATCAGGCCGGCGAGGATCACCGAACGCAGGAAATACAGCCCTTCGAGCGAGAACCGCACGCGCTGGACGAGCCACACCGCGAGCGCGGCGGCTCCGACCTCGTCGACCGTGAACAGCACCGCGTTGACCAGGCTGCCGTGTTCGATGCCGGTCAGCGCGAGTTGCCCGACCAGGAACGCGCCGGCCAGCGTCAGCCATTCGCGCATCGGCCGCAGCATGAACGCGCCGACCGTCACGCCGGCCGGCAACCAGATGTAGCCCGTCAGCCGGACGGGGCCGTTGAACTCGTGCGAGATATAGCCGGTCGCGAGATACAGCGCCGCCCAGAGCAGCGCGGCGACGAGGCCCGGCCGCGATCGTTTGGTGTCCATCGAGAATCCCTGTGTGCTGCGCCGTGCAGGCAGACGCACCGCCGCGTCGGAAGCGGCGGCGCCTGCGGCCGGCAGGTGCGCGATGTGCGAATGATATGCGGACAGGGCAGACGGAGGAATACCGGTGGGGAGGCACGGGAAGCCGCGGCCTCTGATCCGGCTCGCCGGGCCGGCGGCGGCGGCTTGCGCGGGCCGGCGGAAATCGCGTGTGGCGCCGGCTACCCGGCGCGTGCCGGAACGGCCGCGATCACGGCCTCACGGCCGCATGCGTCACGGATCGAACGGCCTCCCGGTTCACTCCTTTCGCCGCCACACCGAGATCGGAATGTCGCCGTTGGCACGCGGCGGAACGCGGTAGCTCAGCTCGCCGTCCTTCAACTGATAGGTTCGCGTCTGCGTTTGCCCGGCCCAGTTCGGGTACGACGCATTGCTGATGTGAAACGCCAGCGTGTGGTTCGCGGGATCGACGCTCAGCGTGCCGTAGTGGGTACTCGAGCCGAGCACGGCGTCACGGAATTCCTCCGGCGTGCCGGTCGCCTTGTCGTTCGACGCGAAGCGCGGGCGTTCCGACTTGAAGATCTGCAGCGAATAGTTCCCGTGCGCGTCGATCATCAGCAGGCCCGCCGGATCGGCACCGTAGTCGCGGCCGATCGTGCCGTCGGGATGTCGGACGTCCGCCGCGACCAGCGTCCACGTCCCCGCGAGCGACGGCGCGGCCGATGCGTCACCGGGAATCATCGACGCGGCCAGCAGCATGCCGGGAAAGCCTTGGCGGAATATCGAGCCGATTTTCATTCAATGTCCTTGTCGGAAAGAAAAGAAGCCACCTCACGGACATCCGCAGCCGCGTATCCAGCCGCGTATCGCGCGCATCCCCGTGAACCGAAACGACCGGTTCACTCGATGGTAGCGACGGGAATCTGCAATCGATACGATAATTCGAAATCGACTTATAAGAAAAACCGAATCATGACGCTTCCGAATCTCGACATGGATGCGCTGCGCACGCTGATTGCCGCGGATCGGCTCGGCAGCCTCAACCGCGCCGCCGACCGGATCGGCCGCTCGCAGTCGGCGGTCAGCCAGCAGATGCGCAAGCTCGAAACGCAGATCGGCCAGCCGCTGTTTCGCCGCCAGGGGCGCGGCCTCGTGCCGACCGAAGCCGGCGAGCTGATGCTGTCCTATGCGCGCCGCATCCTCGAACTGAACGACGAGGCGATCGGCGCGATCCGCGGCGCGGCGATCGACGGCGCCGTGCGATTCGGGCTGCCGGGCGATTTCGCCGAATCGTGGCTGCCCGTCGCGCTCGGCCGGTTCAAGCGCACGCATCCGGGCGTGCGCGTCGACATCGTCGTCGACGGCAACGGCGCGTTGCTCGACCGGCTCGATGGCGGCGAACTCGACATCGTGCTCGCGATGGGGCGCGGGCATCGCGCCGACGCCGAACACCTGGTCACGCTGCCGATGGCGTGGATCGGGCCGCAAGGCATCGACGTGCGTCCGCGTGCCGGCGCACCGCTTGATCTTGCGCTGTACAAGCCGCCGTGCCTGTTCCGCAAGGCGGGTACCGACGCGCTCGACAAGGCCGGCATCCCGTGGCGGCTCGCGTACACGACCGGCAGCCTGCAAAGCCTGTGGGCCGGCGTCGCCGGCGGCCTGGGCATTACCTCGAGAACGATGGCGGGTGTGCCGCCGGCGCTGCGGCAGCTCGGCGAGCGCGACGGCCTGCCGCCGCTGCCGTCCGTCGACGTGTGCCTTCATGCGGGCGCAAGCGATGCGCCTTCGGCGCTCGTGAGCCTGAAGCGCGTCGTGATCGACACGCTGATCGCCAATCTCGCCGATGTGCACCCGCACTCGGGCCGGCGCGCCGGATGATCGGCCACGCATGCGCGCCGGATTCGGCGTTGCGCCCTTTGACCGGCTTCCCGTCATCGCAGATGATGCGCTGCGGGGTTCGACCTTCCCGTCGGCGCTCCCGTCCCGAACGAACGTACGAGTCCGCACGATGACACCCGCAATCCGCCTGCGTCCGGCATGCGCCGCCGACCTGCCGTTCCTGCTGACCCTGCGTCGGCTCACGATGACCGTGCACCTGCAGCGCGTCGGCGCGCCCACCGACGACGAAGCGCACGACCGGCGCATTCGCGCGAACTTCGACGATGCGATGATCGTCTGCGACGTCGACGACGCCATCGGCTTGCTGAAGGTGACACGCGCCGCCCACGAGTGGCACGTTCACCAGATCCAGATCCTCCCCGATCACCAGGGCCGGGGCATCGGCGAAGCCGTGCTGAACGCGTTGCTGGCCGACGCGGCGCGCGCGCACGTGCCGGTATCGCTCAGCGTGCTGCACGGCAACCCGGCGCGGCGGCTCTACGAACGGCTCGGCTTTCGCGTCGAGTCGGCAACCGACACGAGCGCGAGCATGATCTGGCGCGCGTGACGCGCGGCGTTTCGACGCCGCCGCATTACTGCGTGATCTTCGCGTCCTTCAGCAGGTTGCCGATCATCTGCGCGCTCGCCTTCTCCACCGCAGCCGCCTGCAGTTGCTGCTGCAGCGCCGGCTTCGCGGTCGCGAAACCCGGCACCTGCGTCGGCCGCTTCGCATCCAGCTTCACGATCGCCCGCACGCCGTCGACCGGGATCGAATCCTTCGTCGCGGCGCCGACCGCCAGTTTCTCGAGCGCCTGCGCGACCGGCAGCGGCAAGCCGGACGTCTTGCCTTCCGCCGCCGGCGTGTGGAAGCTCACCCACGGCAACTCGCCGCCGCTGTCGCGGCTCGGCGCGATGCTGTACTGGCGCGCCAGCCCGTCGAACGACTTGCCCGCCTTCAGCTCGCTCAGCACCGTCGCGGCCGTCACCGGATCCTGGACGACGATCAGGCGCGGCTTGTACTCGTTCTTGCCGAGCGACGCCACGAGCTCGTCGTAGCGCGCCTTGACCTGCTCGTCGGTCACCGGCTCGGGCTTCACGTTGTCGCGCAGGTAAAGCTGCACTTCGGCATTCGCCTTCGCCTGCTGCACCGCCGCCTTGACCTCGGGCTTGTCGGCATAGTTCGCCTTCTCGGCGGCCTGCTGGACCAGCACGCGCGTAATCAGCTGATTCTTGATCGCCTGGCGGACCTGCGGCGAGTCGGGTTGCCCGGACGCGCGCAGCAACGTGTCGACGTCGGCCTGCGTGATCGGCGTGCCGTTGACCGTCGCAACGGTCGCGGCGGCCGCCGGCGTCTCTGCGTGGACTGGGCCGCTCATCGCGCCGGCCAGTGCGGCGATCAGAAACAGGCGGTTCGGTGTCGTTTTCATTTTCATCGTTTCGTCACTTCGGCATAAAAAACGCGGCATGGGGCATGCCGCGCGAGTTCACCGGCGCTGCAACGCGCCGGCGCAACCCATCAGTCGATCCGGTTCATCGTCGTGGGCACGCGCAGTGCCTGCCGGTGCCGCTGTTATTGTGCCCGGAACCGCTTTTCCGCGTCGTGAGGTTTGGAACGGCCGCCCGGCGGGCGGTGAGGCGCGCGTTGCGCACGCCGCTCATGACGAACGCGTGATGTGGAAATTGCGTGGATGCGCGGTGGAAATCCCGCGAAATCGCGACGAATACGGTGAGGCGTTCGCGAGCGCGGCCGCCGGTCGAGGCGGCCGCGCGTTCATCAAGGCGTCCACCGGTACACGGTGATGCTGTTGCCTTTCACGTTGTTCTTCATCACCACGTACTCGCCGTTCGAGCGGCGATACGCGCGAATGCTGTACATCGCATCAATCGCGCTGCTGGTATCCACGGTCGCGGGGCTCGCGTTCACCAGCGTCGTGTCGAGATTGCCGGTCGTCAGGTTGAACGCGTCGACGTTCGGCCACAGCGGCCCGCTGCTGCTGAACCAATAACCGACGAACAGATGGTTGCCCACCGCGTCGATCGATTTCGCGCCGCTGTGCGGCAGCGTGATCACCGGGTCCGGCTTCGTCGTGTTGCCCGCGCTCCAGCCGTGATACACCTCGATGCGCGTGCCGATCGACGTCCAGTCGTTGGTCCCGATCGCACCTTGCGCGAGCACCATCGTGTCGCTGTCCGCGAGATAGACGATGCGCGTGAGCGGCTGGATGCTGTCGGGCACGCGGGTCGCGACACCCGGCCCCCACGACGGCTTGCCGCTCGCGTCGAAGCCGGTCAGCGGGTAGTGAGTAATCGCGCCGGTCTTGTCGAGACCGGCCCACACGCCGCCCTTGCTGTCGACGCTGAAGCCGCCCGTCACGCGCCGCGTCGTGTTGAACGCGGGGCCCGGGATCGCGCCGTCCGGAATCGCGACATAGCCGTTCGCCGCGTTGAAGTGGAAGAAGTAGAAGACCGGCGGGTTCTGGCCGGCCGCGACGAGAATCCGGTTCGCGCCCACCGACGTGAGCAGGCCGAAATGCTCGTCGCGCTGCGTGTCGTTCATGTCGATGCGCGGATCGGCCGGGTACGTGAACGGATCGACCGTGTTCGCGATGAACCTGCCGCCCGCGCTCCCGCCGTACACGTGCGTGCCGCCGTAGAACAGCGCACCGTCCGTGACCGGGTCCGGCGCGGCGATGCCTTCGAAGTTCAGCGACTGCAGCGTCCACCGCAGGCTGCCGGTGCTGCTGTACGCATGAATGTCGGTCGCGCCGTTGCGGCCGAGATCCCAGCTGCCGCCCCATGGATTGTTGAGCACGTAGAGATTGCCGCCGGTGTCCTTGCCGATCCCGACGATGCGCGTGAAGCGCTGCGCACCGACCTGCCCCTTGATGCCCGTCGTCGTGTCGAGATAGCCGCCGCGCACGCCGAAGGTGCCGGCCAGCGCGGGCCGGCCCGACACCGTATAGCGCTTGATGTTCTGGTCCGGGCCTTCGTCGCCCACCAGCAGCTGCCCGGCCGCCGCATCGAAATACAGCGCCGACGGCTGCGACCCGGACGGCATCCGGATCGTGTTCAGCGGCGCACCCGCCGGGCTGAAGCCGACGATCGAGCCTGCGCGCTTCTGCGCCACCCATACGTTGCCCGCTGCGTCCAGCGCGAGCGCGCCCGGCTCCGATACGCCGATATCCCGCTGCCACACGCCGTCGGTGGTGAATACGCGCACGCGATTGCCGTAGAAGTCGCTCGCATAAAGCAGCGAGCCGGCCGTCGCGAGCCCGGTGACGACGTCGATGCGCGGCTGGTTGGTGGCCGCGCTGACCTGGATCACGCGGTCGCGATACTTCGTCGCGCGGTTGTAGCGCCCCACCGCGCCGCTGCCGTACATCTTGCCGGGCTGCAGCGCGACGAACAGCGAGGTCGCGTTGCCCGTGATCGCGCTGCCCTGGAACTCCGAGTGCGTGCCGATCGAGCCGACGCTCTTGCCGTTCTGGTAAATCGCGACACCGCCTTCGTCCTCGTCCCACATCGACGCCGTATAGATCACGCCTTCAGGCGCGACCCACATCGCACGCGCGACGTTGCCGACGTGGGCCGCGAGCGTGCCGTACGTGTTCGCCAGCCAGTCGGTGGTGTTGCTTGCGTGAACGGACGGGGTAATCGCGGCGATCGCCGCGGCGAGCAGTGCGGCCTGAAACCGTTGTCTGGCGACCATGACGGATGCACTCCTGAATGGTGCGAACATTCACATGAAGGGCCGGCCGGATGGCTTGAAAGCCGCAATACGTCAATTCTTCCGCTGAAGCATCCGGCGCAGTCGGTATTACGTACGGCATGCGTTCGATCATGCGCAGCGCGAGAATAGCGTTATATAAATCGAAAAAAATTGCGGATCGCGCGCCATTGCGCTTTTCGCGGAAGCGGTTTCGACGGCGTCGCCCGTGGCGCCCCTGCGTGCCGGCGGCACGCGTGACTGCGCGACAGTGAATGGTCACTTACGCGTCGAATCGGGGATCGGGAAATTCAGGCTCATGCCTGCGGGAATATCGCCGCCGGTTCAGCGACGATCGATTGAAACGGCGAGTGCCTGTTTCAGAGAATCGGGAAAAACCGCCGCATTCAACGCGGCTTCATTGCACCCGGCAAATCGCCGGCCTGAATCCATTGCGAATCCAGACCGGCGATCGTCCGTTACCGCGGGGCAGGCAACGCGCCACTGACGCCGCGCTGCGGCACTGCCACGCGTCAAGCCGATGCCGAAGTCTCCGGCACCTTCACCTTCATCACGCGTCCGTTGTCCGGATCGTTGTCGTCGCGCGGGTCGTCGAGCTGCCCTTCCCACTTCGCGACCACGGCAGCCGCGATCGAGTTGCCGACGGCGTTGGTGGCCGAGCGCCCCATGTCGAGGAACATGTCGACGCCCATGATCAGCAGCAACCCGGCTTCGGGCATGTTGAACTGGTTGAGCGTCGCCGCGATCACGACCAGCGACGCGCGCGGCACGCCCGCCATCCCCTTCGACGTGACCATCAGCATCAGCAGCATCGTGATCTGCGTGCCCAGCGGCAGATGGATGCCGTACACCTGCGCGATGAACAGCACCGCGAACGTGCAGTACATCATCGAGCCGTCGAGGTTGAACGAATAGCCGATCGGCAGCACGAAGCTCGAGATCTTGCGGTTCACGCCGAAGCGGTCGAGCGCATCCAGCAGCTTCGGATAGGCGGCCTCGGAACTCGCCGTCGCGAACGACAGCAGGAACGGCTCGCGGATCAGCCGGATCAGCGTGAACGCGCGCTTGCCGAGGAACGTCACGCCGGCGAGCGTCAGCACGCCCCACAGCAGCGCCAGTGCCAGGTAGAAGCTCGCCATGAACTTCGCGAACGTGAGCAGGATGCCGAGCCCCTGGGTGGTGATCGTCGATGCCAGCGCCGCGAACACCGCGACCGGCGCGAACCACATCACGGCGCCCGTGACCTTCAGCATCACCTGCGCGAGATCGTCGATCACGCCGGTCAGGCGCTTGCCCGATTCGCCGAGCGCCGACAGCGCGGTGCCGAAGAAGATCGAGAAGACGACGATCTGCAGGATTTCGTTGTTCGCCATCGCTTCCGCGATCGACTTCGGCACCAGGTGGACCACGAAATCCTTCAGCGTGAAGGCGCCCGTCTTCAGGTTGAGGGCTGCGTCGGATGCCGGCAGCGGCAGGCTCAGATGGCTGCCCGGTTGCAGGATCGTTGCGGTCAGCAGGCCGAGCAACAACGACGTAAACGAAGCGATGAAGAACCAGCCGAACGCCTTGACGCCGACACGGCCTACCGCGCTGCCGTCGCCCATCTGCGCGATGCCGACGGTCAGCGTCGCAAATACCAGCGGCGCGATGATCATCTTGATCAGGCGCAGGAACACGTCGGACAGCAACGACACGTACCCGGCGACTTCCTTCGCCATGGCCGGGTCGGGAAATGCGCTATGGCAGGCGTAACCCACGGCGATACCAAGAATCATCGCGACAACGATGTACTTGGTGATGTTGTGCTTCTTCTTCATTAGTATTCCAAATCACAAAGCGTATGTTGCTAACGGCTGGCTAACTTTCGCGCCCGGCTACGAATCGAAACCCACGTCTCTCTGGGTGCGACGAGTCCGCCTTTGGCGGTCGCCATGGCGGACAAGGGGGGGCATTCTAACGCAAATGGCCCCCCGGCTTTCAAATCTGAAAGTCAGCCGGCTTGATTTGCGTCCGGATGTCGTCGAAAAATCGGGTTTTGTCGCGATCCTGCCCGCTCCTGATCGCTTCCTGCCTGCTTCCTGCCCGCTTCGGGCCTGTTTTCCGGCCCGGTCGGCGAAGGTAACCGGGCCACACCGCCGTTCGCGCCGGAATTCCCCCTCCCCCACTGCGCCGTCGCACGATGTGACGACACTGCAAACGATCGCGACACATCCTCACAAAGATGCGCAGACCTCGACACTACGGCACGTAATGCGTCTGTAATATTTCGAAACGTTTCGCAATGCCCCCTTCCGGGCATCGGTGCGCCATCACGCATCGGCAATGCGGAACCGGGTTCGAGTCATTGCTTTCAACACGTTGAGGCATTCATTTTCTCAGCAGTCCTGCCAAATGAATGATCGAGGAAAGGCAGCATCGTGATGAACATTCTGTATACCAACTTCCACGGCGACTACGGCGGCGGCCAGGACACCTACGTCCGCGACCTCGCCGCCGCGATGAGCCGGCACCATCGCGTGACCGTCGCGTCGCCTGAAGGGAGCCGCCTGTCGCGACTGCTGAAGGACAGTCCCGACGTGGCGATCTTCGACATGGAATTCAAGCCGCGCTGGAACCGGCTGTGCCAGGAAATCGTCCGGCTGCGCCAGCGGATCCGCGCCGAGCGCTTCGACATCATCCACGTCAACGGGTCCGCCGATCACCGGCAGGTGATGCTCGCGCTGCTCGGCTGCCGGTATCGGCCCGCGGTCGTGCTCACCAAGCACAACACCTATCGCGCCGACAGCTTCGGCAACGTGCTGCGCGCCCGGCTGGCAACCGACCACACCATCGCGGTCAGCGACTATGTGGCGAGCATGCTCGCGCTCCGGTCGCCGTACGGCAACGTCACGGTCGTCAAGCACGGCGTGCGCCGGCAGGCCGCGGAACAGCTGGCCGGCGACGAAATCCGCCGCCGCAAGATCGCGCTGTTCGGGCCGTCCGGCGCGGATGCGATCGTGCTGGGCAGCAGCGCCGGCACCGCGCCGGAGAAAGGCTGGATGGACCTGATCGCGGCGCTGGGCCGCTTGCCCGAACACGAGCGCGAGCGGTTTCGCGTGCTGCTGGTCGGCGCGGAACCGTCCGGCGAGCAACGCGAGCAGATCGAGCGGCACCACATGGCGTCACGCACCGCCTTCACCGGGCGCCTCGACGATGTGCGCGCGCCGTTCTCGATCATCGACGTGTCGTTCGTGCTGTCGTATCACGAGAGCCTGTCGTATGCGTGCCGCGAGGCGATGTCGCTCGGCTGCCCCGCGATCGTGACGCGCGTGGGCGGGCTGCCCGAGAACGTCGAGCCGGGCGTGGACGGCTGGGTCGTCCCGCCGCGCGAGCCCGAGGCGATCGAGGCCATCCTGCGCGAGATCGTGCGCGAGCCCGCGTGCGTGCGCGCGATGGGGCGCAGCGCGCGGCTGAAGGGCAAGCGCGAGTTCTCGTTCGACCGGTTCGTCGATGCGACGTTGTCCGTCTATCAGAAATCGATTCGACACAACCCCTATCGCTGGGTGACATCCATGAGGTCCGTTTAATGGCAATGAACATCTGGAAGAAGTACTGGGACCTGCGCACGCAGGAGTGCCCGTGCGACGTGCACTTCGTCGAATGGCTGGAATCCGCTCGTCTCAACGGCATCCGCATCTATCACTTCGGCACCGGCGGCCACCACCACGTCGGCGTGGAATGCGCACGGCCGCACCTGAACAACACCGTCTTCGGCGTGACGGCGTCGCCGAAGGAATACAAGTCGTACGTCGATCTCGTCACGCGGCAACCGGAGGTGAGCAAGACCTACCTGGCCTATTTCGGCGACATCTATACGAGCAATACGGACCTGCTGCCGGCGTTCGACGTCGTCACGCTGTTCCATCTGTGCGAATTCCGCGACGAAACGAACAGCCGCTACGGCGCGAAGACCGACGCCGAAGTGCTCGACCTGTTCGCACGCCATACCGCGCGCGAAGGCCACCTGCTGTTCTACAAGGGCTCGTCGGCGTACCGGAAGGCCGAGCCGATCATCGAGCAATGGGCGGCCAATGCCGATTTCACCGAAGTCGGCGACTTCAAGACCCTGCGGATTTTCCGCAAGGCCGCGTAACGCCCCGTTCCCGCGACCCGCTCATGCTGCTGTCCGCCACGCGCTACCCAATCCTGATGTATCACCAGATCCGCACGCTGCCGCCGCCGTCCGACCGGCTGCGCAGCCTGAGTGTCGCCCCCGACGCGTTCCGCCGCCAGATGACGCTGTTCAGGCGGCTCGGCTACCGCGGCCTGAGCGTGCGCGAACTGCAGCCGTACCTGCGCGGCGAGCGCAGCGGGAAGGTCTTCGGCATTTCGTTCGACGACGGCTTTCTCAACGTGCTCACGCATGCGATGCCCGTGCTGGACGCGCTCGGCTTCACCGCGACCTGCTACTTCGTCGCCGGCAGGTTCGGCGGCGAGAACGACTGGGATGCGGGTGCCGATACGGCGCGCTCGCCACTCATGACGTGCGCGGACATGCTCGCATGGCGCGATCGCGGCCACGAAATCGGCTCGCACACGCTCGATCACGTCGCGCTGTCGCACGTGCCGGCCCACGTGTCCGCGGTTCAGATCATCGAATCGAAGCGGCGGCTCGAAGCGTTGAGCGGCCAGCCTGTCGAATCGTTCTGCTACCCGTACGGCGATCTCGACCCGCGCGTGCGCGACCAGGTCGCCGCCGCCGGCTACCGCAACGCGACGACGACCCGGCGCGGTTGCGCCGGGGCGTCCGACGATGCGTTCCTGTTGCCGCGCGTTCCGGTGGCGGGCGGGGTCGGTGCGATGCGGCTCTGGTTCAAGTGTGTGAAGGCGCGGGTTCGGACGCGCAGGTAGCTCGCGCTGGATCGACTGCCGCCGAACCCTGCAACCCTCCACGCAGTTCGCACCGCCCCCTTCGGCCATACGCTCACCGCTGGAAAGCCCTGCGCATCTGCGCGCCGGCCACGTCGAATACCTGGCGGGCTGCCGACGTCACGCCGGCCATATGGATGCACGCATGGATCATCCCCGGCAGCACGACGAAATCGGCCGCCACACCGGCCTCCCGCAATCGCTCCGCATACGCGTGCGCGTCGTCGCGCACCGGGTCGTACTCGCAGGCCAGCAACGTGGCCGGTGGCAAGCCCTCGAGCGAAGCCGCCTGCAGCGGCGACACGCAGGGTGACCCGCCGTCGGCCGGATCGGTCAGGTACATGTCGAAGCAATACCGCATGACATCCTGCGTCAGGTAGTAGCCCTGCCCGCAAGTCCGATAGGACGTCGTGCTCATCGACGCATCCAGCGGCGGATACAGCAACAGCTGATGCGCGATCGACGGGCGCCCCGCTCACGTGCGACCAGACACGCAGCCGCCGCAAGGTTTCCTCCCGCACTGTCGCCGCCGACGGCGATGCGCGCCGGGTCCAGCCCCAGGCCGGCCGCCTCGCGCACCACCCAGTCCAGCGCATCGCAGAAATCCTCCAGCGGCACCGGAAACCGGTGCTCCGGCGCAAGCCGGTAATCGACCGACAGCACGACGCATTGCGTCGCGTTGGCCAGCGCGCGGCAGGGATTGTCGTATAGCTCGAGCGTGCCGAGGCACCACCCGCCGCCGTGTGCATAAACGAGCGCCGACCGGCGCGCCGCGCTTTCCGAAGCGACCGCTGGCCAATAAGCCCGCACGCGAATCTGCCGCCCGTCGCGCGTGGGCACCGCGAAGGTTTCCGTATGGTCGACCGCTTCCAGCGGTCCATGCCAGCCCCGCAGTGCCGTATCGGTCGCCCGTCTCAACGCGTCCAGCGACGCAGGCGCCTCGGTCACGGCCAGTCGCTCCAGCAGTGATGCGATGTCGGTATCGATCGGCATGTTCAGCGGCTCCGCTCCAGGAAAGGCAGCAGATGGCCGATGAATGCGTCGGGGGCCTCTTCCATGATGAAGTGGCCGCAAGCCGGGACCACCGCGCCCTGCAGATCGGTCGCGTTGTCGCGCATCGTGACCAGCGGCGCATCGCCGGTGGCATGTTCGGCACCGATGGCGAGCACCGGCATCGTCAGCTTGCGCTGCGCCCGCGCCTGGTTCTGCCGGATCGTCTCCGGAATCGCACGGTAATAGGAAAAGCCGCCGCGCAAGCCGCCCGGTGCCGCATAGGCATCGATATACACATCGACGGCCACACAATCGCGCCGGAACGACCAGCGGTTGAACATGAACTCCAGGTACGCCCGCTCGCGGCCTGCAATCAGCGTCTCGGGCAGGTCGGCCAGCTGGTTGAACATGAAATGCCACAGGAAGATGTTTTCTTCCGGCGGGGCGAAGATCGACGGCGCGGGCGCCAGCCCGGGGATCACCGCCTCCGTGAGCGCCAGCGACTTCACGGCGTCGGGCCGGTCGCTCGCCAGCGCATAGGCCACCCACATGCCGACGTCGTGGCCGGCCACCTGGTAAACATCGAAGCCGAGCTGCGCCATCACGCGATGCAACGTCGCCGCCGTGTGCCCCGTGTCGTAACCCGCATGCGGGCGATCGGAATAACCGGTACCTGGCGGATCGACCGCGACGGCCATGAAGCCGCGCGCGGCGAGCGCCTGCATCACGTGACGCCACGCGTACCAGGTTTGCGGCCATCCCGGAATCAGCAGGACCGGGGTACCGGCGCCGGCCGTGACGCAATGGACGCGCTGGCCGTCGATGCGTACGTATTGGTGAGCAAAGCCTTGAGCGGCGGCTGATGACGATTGAAGTTGAGCGGACATATCGATGATTCCTGGCAGTGGGGGGGGAAACGGCTCAAGCGATGCCGAGCATGTCGTGGATTTGCCGTTGATCGACCGCGGCACCGGCGAAATCGTCGAAGATGCGCTCCGTCACCCGGATGATGTGGTCGTTGATGAACGCGACGCCTTCGCGCGCGCCGTCCTCCTGATTCTTCAGGCAGCACTCCCATTCAAGGGTGGCCCATCCTGTGTAGTCGTACTGAGCAAATTTCGAAAAAATCGCCTTGAAGTCGACTTGACCATCGCCAAGCGAACGGAAACGGCCGGCGCGCTCCAGCCACGAACTGTAGCCGCCGTAGATGCCCTGGCGCCCCGAAGGCAGGAACTCCGCGTCCTTCACATGGAACATGCGGATGTGGTCGCGGTAGATATCGATGTACGCCAGATAGTCCAGTTGCTGCAGCACGAAATGGCTGGGATCGAACAGCATCTTGCAGCGCGCGTGCTGGCCGACCAGCGCATGGAAGCGCTCGAAACTGACGCCGTCGTGCAGGTCTTCGCTGGGGTGAATCTCATAGCAGAGGTTGACGCCGTTTTCGTCGCAGGCGTCGAGAATCGGCCGCCAGCGACGCGCCAGCTCGTCGAAGGCCGTCTCGATCAGGCCGGCGGGCCGCTGCGGGAACGGAAACAGGTAAGGCCACGCGAACGAGCCCGAAAAGGTGCCCATGTCGGTCAGCCCCAGGCGGCGTGAAGCCCGCGCCGCCAGCTCGAGCCGATCCAGCGCCCATGCGGTGCGCGCGGCCGGGTTGCCGCGCACGGCCTCGGGCGCGAAGTTGTCGCACATGGCGTCGTACGCCGGATGCACGGCAACCAGCTGCCCGAAGATATGCGTGGTCAGTTCGCTGATCTCCAGCCCATGTTCGGCCAGCATGCCCTTCATGTCATCGCAATAGGCCTGACTGTCCGCGGCGGTCTCCACGTCGAACAGCCGACCGTCCCACGCGGGAATCTGCAGCGCCTTGAAGCCGACGCCGGCCGCCCATTGTGCGATATGCGGCAGGCTGTCGAACGGCGCCGCATCGTCGGCGAACTGCGCGAGATGAAGACTGGGGCCCTTGAGAGTACGCATGATCGATTCCTATTGTTTGTTGATCGACAAAGAATAGAATGCGGGAACGGCGCGTGTCAACACGGCGCGCGATAAAATCGGCGCACGATGTGACGACGGACGAAAGGGATATGGCGGGACGACCGAGAGAATTCGATCGCGACATGGCGCTGAAACGCGCAATGCTTGCGTTCTGGCGGCGCGGCTACGAAGGCACGTCGATGTCCGACCTGGTCGAAGCGATGGGCATCGCGTCAGCGCGCATCTATGCCGCGTTCGGCAGCAAGGAAGCCCTGTTCCACGAGGCCGTGGCGCTCTACGAGCAAGGCGAAGGCGGCTTCGCCGATCGTGCGCTCGGCGAGGAAACCGATGTCCGCGCGGCCATCGAACGGATGCTGCGCGATGCCGTCGCCGCTTATACCAGGCGCGGCCAGCCGCACGGCTGCATGGTGGTGTCCGCCGCGACCAACTACTCGGCCGAAAACGAAGGTGTCATGGAATGGCTGGCCGCCCACCGGCGCGCGCGCACGCAATCGATCGCCCAGCGTTTGCAGCTCGCGGCCGAACAGGGGCAGCTCGCGCGGGGCACCGACATCAAGGCGCTGGCCGATTTCTATGCAACGCAGTTGCACGGCATTTCCGTTCAATCCCGCGACGGGGTATCGAAAGAGCGCCTGCTCGCGTCCATCGGGCCGGCGATGATGCCGCTCGCGATGGCGGTGCGTGACGGCGCGTAACCCGGCCGGTCGACCGACAGGACGGCCGTTTCAAGCTCGGGCAGATCGACCGGAAAAGCAACGCGGCGGAAGACGCGACGCCCGTCGACAATCCGGTGCATGGCCGCAACGACCAACGAGCTCGTCGTCTTCAGGACAGATCTCCCCGACGATGCACTCCCTGTCGGCAAAGGACAGGTGATGGAGCACACCCTGAAAACAATCGGGGAAGTGGAAGATATCGCGCCCGGCAAGCGCAAGCGCATGTCATTCAAGCTCACGCCTGGCCACGACGCGCTGATTTGCAACAAGCCGGGCCACTATGAAGCGGGGATACATACGGCACTTGTCGTGACGCCGTAGATCGTTCCGCCGGACCGAAATCCGGCCCGCAGCACCTGGCGTCGCCTACCTCGTTCCGCATTACGCGGTCACTCATCCCACCCTCACCCGAGCGAGGCGCGGCGCTTTCTTGGCGCGCCTCGTGCGAGCGGCACCCCTCGCACACCCTGGCTACCTGCCGGGAGCGCGTGCGGGACGACACGCGATCACTCAAATAAATTTTGTAGAAAACATAACCGAGACGTAGAATTCGCTACATGGAATCCCTTTCTACATGGTCGCTGCTTGTTCTGACCCTTCCGACGGAAAACGCGACGGCCCGCATGCGGTTCTGGCGCGCGCTCAAGGCGAAAGGCTGTGCGGTGCTGCGCGACGGTGTTTACCTGCTGCCCCAAACCGAAGCGCACGAAGAGACGCTGCGTGAACTCGCGGGCGCGATTGCCGAGAGCGGCGGCGCAGCTCACCTGTTGCGCGCACCGAGTCTCGACCGGTCCCAGGAACAGGAATTCCGGGCGCTGTTCGACCGGGCCGACGATTACGCAACCTTCACGCGCGCGCTCGCCGACGTGCGCAAGACGCTCGACGGGCAATCAGCCGCCGAGCTCACTCGCCTGTTGCGTCGCCTGCGCAAGGATCTCGACGCCATCCGGGCGATCGACTATTTCCCGGGTGATTCGGCCACCCGCGCCGAAGTCGCCCTGCAGGATTTCGGTGCGCTGGTCGACACGGTGCTGTCGCCGGGCGAGCCGCATGCCGCGGACCGCGTCATTCGTCCGCTCGCGATCGGCGAGTACCAGGGCCGCGCCTGGGCGACGCGGCAGCGGATGTGGGTCGATCGCGTTGCCAGTGCGTGGCTGATCCGGCGGTTCATCGACGCGCAAGCGCGCTTCGTCTGGCTCGCGTCGCCGGCGGATTGCCCGGCTGACGCGCTGGGCTTCGATTTCGACGGCGCGACTTTTACGCACGTGGGCGAGCGCGTGACATTCGAAGTTCTGCTGGCCAGCTTCGGGCTCGACAAGGACCCGGCACTGATGCGTGTCGGCGAGATCGTGCACGCGCTCGACGTGGGCGGTCCCGCCGCGCCTGAAGCAGTGGGCTTCGAGGCCGTGATGGCCGGCACGCGCCAACGGACGGAGAACGACGATCAGTTGCTCGAGCAGATGGGCGCCGTACTCGACTCCCTGTATGCGCACTTCACATCGAACGGCAAGAGCGAAACCCCAGCCAGATCATGACGACGACCATCGCCACGACCGAACCGACCTACTCGCTTGGCGAGCTGGTCGCCTACATGCTGCGTCTCGGCACGTTCGGTTTCGGCGGACCGGTCGCGCTCGCTGGCTATATGCGTCGCGATCTGGTCGAGCGACGCGGCTGGATAACCGAGGCCGACTACAAGGAAGGGCTCACGCTGGCCCAGCTCGCACCAGGGCCGATGGCGGCCCAGCTCGCGATCTATCTCGGGTTCGTCCACTACCGCCTTCTCGGGGCGACACTCGTCGGTATCGCGTTCGTGCTGCCGTCGTTCCTGATGGTGCTCGCGCTCGGGTTCGCGTACGCGCATTTTGGCGGGCTGCCGTGGATGCAGGCCGTCTTCTACGGCGTCGGTGCCGCGGTGGTCGGCATCATCGCGATGAGCGCTTACAAGCTCACGACCAAGACCGTCGGCAACGACAAGCTCCTCTGGGCAATCTTCCTGACGCTGGCTGCCGTGACCTTCATCACGGAATCGGAAATCGCATGGCTTTTCGTTGCCGCAGGCCTGATCGGCTGGCTGTGGCGCGCGCCGCCCAGGTGGCTGCAGCGGGGCGGGCTGAATGCGGTTGCCGCCGCCAACTTGCCGGCGGCCAGCGGGCTACTGAGTGGCATCGACCTGCCGCAGCTCGTTCAGATCGGTGCGTTCTTCATGAAGGCCGGCGCGTTCGTGTTCGGCTCAGGACTCGCGATCGTGCCGTTCCTCTATGGCGGCGTCGTCACCGAACATCACTGGCTGAACGACAAGCAGTTCGTGGATGCCGTCGCGGTCGCGATGATCACGCCCGGCCCGGTCGTGATCACTGTCGGCTTTATCGGGTACCTCGTGGCGGGCCTGCCTGGCGCATGCGTCGCCGCGCTCGGGACATTCCTGCCGTGTTACCTGTTCACGGTCATTCCCGCGCCCTACGTGAAGAAGTATGGGCACCGTCCAGGCGTCAAGGCATTCGTCGATGGCATTACGGCTGCGGCAGTCGGTGCGATCACGGGCTCCGTCCTCGTCATCGCGAAGCGATCGATCGTCGACGTCCCGACCGCACTGCTCGCCGTCACGACCGTGCTGCTGCTGTGGCGCTTCAAGAAGCTCCAGGAACCGGTGATCGTGACGGCGGCCGCCGTCATCGGACTCGTGGTTTTCCCGCTTCTCCACCATTGACTCGCGTCACCGGGAAACGAACATGACGTGCCAGGCCAGGACGTCGCCATGCGATCGTCGTTCTCATGTTCGAGAAGGCGACGCGATAGAGCGTGGTGCGCAGCATCGGCCGCCAGGTGGAACGACACCGGACGGTGATGACCAGGATCAGCAGTACGCGGAGCTTGAAGCTCGCGTCTCGAGACCTCAACATCGAGCTCGAGAAAGTGATCGGCAACCCTTACGAAAGAATCCGGCCTTGTCGGAAGGGTCATAAGTGGCATTTTCCCCGCGATTGCTGGCGTTTTGGGTACAGTTTCGTCATTTCTCTCCGGAGCAGTTGAACCGGCCGGCGCGGTCTTCACTCCGTTTGGCACGGCCGCAATGGACCAGGCTCAGTACGCTTGCACGTGTCCCAATTCAGCATTCAAGAAATGAGAAACCCATGCCGTTGATCACCATGCAACGAAGCCGATATTTCCCGGATGCCATCGGTTTGCTTGTTCTCATGCTCCTTGTGGCAATTCTGTCGACCTTTGTATCGGCCTCCGAAATTTCACGACCCTTGTGGGTTCCAATCTATGCCGCGTGGGCTGCGAGCGCAATTTTTGCCTGGCGCAAGGTCGAACCGGAAGCGAAATCCTGGCTCAGGATCGGATTGTGTTCGATTGGTGGCGCACTTCTATGGTACGCCGTGACCCGAACTGCCAGTCACCGGATTTTTGGGGCCACGGAATCCGAGCTTTCCAAGGTCTTCGACCTACTGATTGCACTGATACTTTCCCCCGGTCTGACGTTTGTTGCGATCACTGGTTGGGTGCGTGCGCTTATACGGCGGAAACAAGATTGATCTCGGCCGGTGTGCAACTTGTTCACCCCGGCCCGCCCAAGGAGTCTATTTGACGGGTGCTCGGATCGGTACGAGATTTGAACCAATTGGACAGGACGTCGTCGGCCTGCTCGGCAGGTGTATACCGGCTATGAGAGGCTACGACTTGACGGTCCGTTACAACGCCTGGCTTGGTCTTGCGAAGGCGAGGTCACAACGCGAACAACGGTGTTGGAACGGTGGGGACCCAGGCCGCCAACAAGCGATGGCAGACGCATGAGCGATGGTAGAAAAATGCAAACAGCTGATGACGGGCGTTTGGTGATGGGACATATTAGGCGGGCTTTTTCCGAGAGGAAAAAGCCGATGTCGGTCGTTCCAACCGTCTCACCCGACACGAACGAGTACTACGACGCATTGCACTTCTCAAACCTGCTCTGGGACGAGACGACTGCTTACGACTGGACAAACTACGCAGACGCGGTCTACAGATTTACTCCCGAAGCGTTCTGCTACTTTTTGCCCGGAATCATGCGCGTCTCGATCGAAGACAATCAGGTCGCGTTGACGGTCATCGAGAGCTTGATGGGGTCGCTGGACAGGTCGCCGGTTGTGGAACACTGGGACGACTATTTTCTGCAGCGTTGGCCCAAGCTGACAGACGTCGAGTGCGACGCTGTAATCGAATGGCTTCTCTGGCTCAACGAACATCCGCTCTCGCCATTCTCGAAAGACACGATTCTTCGTGCGTGCGAGACGCTGGAACTGGTAAAGAAGCATCGGACGGAGTAGCAGCCACATGATGGCTATTGTTCGCAAGGGCGATTTGACGGACCGCTTTCGTCCCACATTGAATGCAGCCAATTGTTCAAAGACAACATATTGAGACTGCGGGCATCTTTTCCGAGAACCCACACACATTGTGGGCTCTCAGAAAAGCTGTCTTTAGCATCCTATATAAATCAATGACTTGGACAACTTTTGTGAGACAAGCCGACCGGAGTCGTCTCAGAAAAGATGTCCTTGGGCCACAAAATTCTCAGAAAAGCTGTCTTTGGGTATTTCGCCCTCCGACATCGAGCAAGCTGCTCATTTCATTCAGCCAGTTCGCCGCAATTTCGTGGCGGCCCCCATGATGCTGAGGATGGGAGACCCAAGATTCGAACGAAACAAGGTTGACTCACCACACAACCGGAACCGGGTGCTACGTCATCGATGTTATCGCTCAGACCCGCGGGCGACTCTCGATCTTCATCCGGGCCGTGGAGAAGGTGGGCATCATCCCCCTGTTGGCCTCGGCCGCTATTACCGTTGCCGGCTTCCAGCGGGACGGCACGATGCCGCTGGCGTGGCGCACCGCTGCGGTCGGATCGTGCCCGGCATCCTTTATTTTTGGTTCTTCGCAGATTTCCGTGGATGTCGCTGTCCGACCGTTGCGGCCGGTTGACACGGCAAAATACAAACGGCAGCTATTCGATGTCGAGCTGTCGTTAGATATGGCCACTGCCGTCCGTCTTCCAGCGATAGAATCATCGCTGCCAAATTTCCTGAAGGTCACCATGCCGCCAACATCCGGAAAGCCAACAAAATCTACGAAGGACTCGAACCTGCGTCATAGACAACACCTTCCCGCGGCGACCAAGCGGGAAGTGCTTCTCGAAGCCGGATATACATGCGCAAACCCGCGGTGTCGTTTGCCCCTTTTACACATCCATCACATATTGCACGTCGAACACGGAGGGCCCGACTCCGCTGGGAACCTGATTCCGCTATGCCCAAACTGTCATGCAATGGTCCACACCGGGACGATTCCAGATGAGTCAGTCAGAGCATGGAAGGTGATGCTGGTTGCCGCTAATCACGCGTGGACTAGGGAAACCGCTAACGCGCTTCTGTTTTTGGACACGCCGTTTGCAGAGAACCTGTTCTTGACAGGGGATGGTGTAGTCAGATTCGCGGACCTTCTTGTTTCTGGGCTAGCAGAGGCCGTATATCGGGACTTCGTCGGTGACGGCCCGACTTT
Organism: Burkholderia sp. AU4i; assembly: GCF_000466765.1. Taxonomy (NCBI): domain Bacteria; kingdom Pseudomonadati; phylum Pseudomonadota; class Betaproteobacteria; order Burkholderiales; family Burkholderiaceae; genus Burkholderia; species Burkholderia sp. AU4i. The sequence continues at coordinate 92,060 of NZ_ASSI01000042.1, forward strand.
CTTTGTCCCACTTGAGGGAGTGAAGTTTTCGATGCCAGCATCCGAACTTACGAAGACGGCCTATAACGTGAAGCTCACGCAGAAGGGAAAGGCATTGGTAACCGCATGGAAAGAAGGGAATTTGGACCAACTTTCATCGGCACTCGGCGACGTTTCTGGAGACGAGACTGAAGCAACCGGTAACAAATGAACTAGTGTCCGTTCAACCGGCCCGTGTTCTGTACCGGGTTTAGCCAAGGGTACTTCATATGCCGTCCGTTGGGTTTCTGATTGCGGAACCGCCAATCGGCTGACCGCATACGGGGAGTATGAAACGGAAGCAAGTGGCCGAACCCGACAGCCTGCCCCGCGTTCCCCGGGGAATCCGCGAAGAACCATTTTAAGGCCCGTCCGCCGCACAGCGCCGAGCGGGCAATTTCGAGCGCAGATACCTCCCGGTCTGCGGCGAAGCACGGTAAGCTTAACCAGACAAATACGCGTTATAAGGGCCCATGATTCCGTACAGCACCGGGGTGCAGCCGCCCCGCACAGCCGAAGATTTCGAGGACTTCTGCCACACCGTCTACAGCGAGGTTTTTGACGACCCTACTGCAACGAAGAACGGCCGGTCCGGGCAAAAACAGAACGGCGTCGACATTTTTGCGATGCGCAAGGAGAAGCGCTACGGGGTGCAGTGCAAGCGGAAGACGTATGGCTCCTTGACGACAAAAATAGTTGACGAGGAGGTCGCTCTCGCAGACGGCGGTAAGGTAAAAATCGAAGAATTGATTATCGCGACCACGGCACCCAATGATGTGGCGCTGGTCGAATACGCCGCAATCTTGTCGGACGCTCGGCACGCGGAAGGTAAATTCCGCGTCAGCGTCGCCTTTTGGGACACACTCGAAAACTATATCCGGCGGTTTCCTCGACTGCAGACCATGCTCGCTCCGCACATGCCGGGGGGAGCCTTTTGGGAGCAACGTCAAGCCTTCGCTGACCAACAGGTCACCTTCGAGAAGTTCGCGGGCGAAGTGCGGACGATGTTCCAATCCGCAGAATCGTTGGCGCGGGGCATCCCGGAGGCTCGCGCAGGGTCTATCGACAAGGTGATGGATGCGCAGCTTGACGGAGTGAAGGCGCAGTTGCTTGCTGGAAAATTCGATGATGCGCTCACCAACCTCAGCGTGCTTGGAAAGGACCTGAGTGTCCTCGACATTCATCAACGCGCCCGTTGGCATACCCAGCGCGCTCACTGCTACTGGCAGAAGGATGACTTTGCCTTGGCCGCTGAAGAGTTCGCGGCCGCCTATCACCTCACGCCAGATGATGAGAAGGTTGCCGGCAACGCTATCCGAGGCAAGCTGCTCCTCGAGGATTTCCCGGCCGCGCTAACTCTCGGTGACGAACTGCGTCAACGCTTTCCCGCGTCGGAAGGAGTGTTCACTGCGTGGGCACAAGCGAGTGACAGAAGTGGCGCAACGCCGGAATGGAAGGTAGTACCGCCTGAAATGCGGGAGTCCGCAGACATCTTGCACGTTTTCGCTTGGCTTGCGCTTCTTGCTGGCAACTTTTCCGAAGCAGGTCGGATGGCTGTCGCCGCCCAGCAAAAGGGAGACAGGAGTTTTGAAGTCAACGCGCTACGGCTGCTTGCGACCGTCAACGAGGCAACGCAGGACGGCGTGCTCGCGAGTAACGGCATCATCGCGTCTGCGATTAAAGCATCGTTGGTGGAGCAGATTCCATTTTTCGAGCCAGTCGACAAGGTTTTGTGGAGCAGGCAGAGCGTTCATTCGCTGAGTCAGGCCGCCGGGTGCCTTGGTTACGCGTACATGATGGTTGACCGTGCCGACCTGGCGCGTGAAGTCTTGCTTGAAGCGGTGAAGCGTTTCCCAGGCGATGGCCAGCTTGGACGCGTTTGCCTTGAGAGTTGCTTCCGTGCTGGGTCAGGTGATGATGCCTTCGATTTCGGCAAGGAAAACATCGCCAACCTTGATAGCGAGGGCCGGCTTATCGTCGCTGAGATGGCTGTCGGACGCGAGCAATTTTTTCCCGCCTACTTCACCTGTCTTCGAGTCGCTCAGTGGAAAGCGTGTCGGTGACGCAGTCGTTGTCTCCGATGGGACGGGCGCGCCCCAGAAATACCTTATTTCCGGCATCACGTCGTCTTTCCGGTGGTTGGCTCAACTTGCGCAAGAACTGATGCGCAAGTCTGTCGGGAAGAGTGGAAGTCTGACATCCGTAGACCTGCATAAAACGCCCGATGGCGAGTACGACCTCTCACGCATTTTGGAGATGCTCAAACAACGGAGCGACCGCGTACGCGACGTATTTGATGCGTATCGGCGCGGCCAGGTCACCGTGGGTATAGTGGCTAAACTCCTAGGAACATCGGCCGCCGTGGTGTCTGGAGATTGGCCACAGAGCGTTGAGGCAAATCTGTATGTCTGCAATGGAACGCCGGGGGAGCGCCTGAAGGCTGAGACTCATCTGAAAGATAGAGGCCTTGCTTTGGTGGTCGACCTTGCGACTGTGAACGAGCTGGTGGCGACGGGTCTTGATGCGTATTCCGGCGAACGTGA
>NZ_ASSI01000043.1:0-90542 GCF_000466765.1 Burkholderia sp. AU4i
CCACAAAATCCGGTGCGGTTCAAAGCTATATAAGGCACGCAGCGTTGCTCGATACACGAGCAATGGGAGGCCATATCGAAGATAGCCATAACGATGTGGCATATCAGACTCCCCGCCAACCGAGTTCGCGACTTTATGTCGCCACGCAACGATGTCGACCGGAGCAGCAAACTCCCACCGCAATCGCGCTGGCAAGGGATGGTAGAGCGCCATGGCTCCCGTTAAGAGCCGATCGTGCAACAACTTGAAGGGTGAATCTGAATCCGTCCAACGACAAGCAATCTCATTTAAAAATTGTAGCTTGCCAGCGGCCTCGGCAAACCATGTACTTACCGGTGCAAACCCGAATTCGATCGAACTGCGATGCCTTCGTAAGTCTTCTCCACCTCCATGAATGAACGGCGCTCCGGCGATCCAACCAGCGCATTCTGAACACTTAAACGGAGTGGCGAACAGTTTCGCGGTGAAACGATAGGCGCCTACGAGTGTGCCACATGACTGGCATCGGTCCGTCAACAAACATCGATGCATCGGACACTCCTGCATCGCGGAAAATTGGAACCACAAGCTATGAAAGCCATTTGACAAGCATATCGGGCAGAATCGCAGTACCTGAGACCATAAAGCGTCGTTCAGATGTGGCAGACGGCCGTCGACGTCCCGCTCCGCCGGTTGCCAATTCCAGCCTGTCATTTCAATGATTCGTTGCTGCAGTAGATTGTCACCGTCATAGAAGCTGAAATTATGCGCTGCATTGCCTACCTCGAAAACGCGGCAGATTCCGCGACGATTCCAAACATTGCGCGCGGCAAGTCGCAATAGTACAGAGAAGGTTGATTCGTGTTGTACTGGCGGGAGGTCAGTTCCGATAATCGGATCCCGGCGGTGCAGCGCTTGGCACTTGAGATGCGACATTGCACCTCCCTCAACGGCCACAACTCCCCGCTCCCGTGGCGAGTCGTTTCATCATTTCGCCCGTTTGTGTCAAAGGCCGATCACCCGCGGTTGCGCTCTATCGCCCCGCTCGACCCGACTCCGCATACTTGGTCCGATGTACTCTTGTCGGTGACGGGCGGCGTTCGCCCACCTGCTCCCCGGCTACAGGTTAGTGTCGCGTGGACGCGCACCATGACCATTCTCGTCGATCATGTGGCAATTCGGCGTTCTTTGTCGCAGAGCCAAGTCGCCCATCGTAGCCCGAGCCCTCCAACGGCATTTGTGTGGCGATTTCGCCAACCAGGATATCAGGCACGGCGACACGTGCCCCCCACAGAAGCGTAGACGCCTCTTGGAGACTCACGCAATGAGTCGCGCCTATGCGGAAATTTGCCATATGCGAGGTTCGCCTCGTGACAGTGCGGCCACAGCCTTCGCAATGCGCCCCCATGCGACCGCTTGCCTCCACGCATCGTCACCTATCACCATATCTGCCGCGTCACGTTCCCAATGAGCGTGGACGCATGCCTTGATCGCGGCAAATACGTTCGCAGTGGGTAGTGCCAAGCTCTTGCCGCGCGTTGCCTTTGCCAATGCGTTCACAAAGCTCGGGGCCTCGTTCTCCAGCCGAAACCCGGCGGCGTAGGCGGCAGGAAAGAGTGTGCTCGTCCAAGTATCATCGCTGCCGATCGAGAACGGCGCGGAATCGATTTCTCTGAGGACCCGCACGATATCTTCCTGCTTGTTCAATCCCCTGAGCGAGCACTTGTGCTGGGCGAACCTTGCGTCGATGCATTCTGGCCAGCTTGCAGCTACATTGTAAAATTTGGGGGCTTCCCCGAAGAGCAGTGAAACGAGTCGCACGCGCTCGTTATGCAATGCATTAAAGATGTCTTTCAGAAACTGCATGTCTAGTTCTCTGAGTTCCTGCGCTTCATCGACCATCAAGATCACGGTAGAAGTGCCTGATTGGCGTGCAGCGTCGGAAAGATAGTTTGTCACTCTCTGCCGCAAGTCGCCCGTTTCCCCTATCGCGCTGTCGTATCCGAGGCCATAAAGAAAATTCTTGAAGAAGCCGCGGATCGTGTTCGCATGCAGGTTCAACGCGTTATATAGCACGACGGGAATATCGCCGTAGTCACGCTGCAGCGCGCCGCGGAACTTTGCGATTGCAAACGTCTTTCCGGTGCCACTCGGTGCGGCAATCGCGCACGATGTCGCACCCGTCACCATGACAAGCCGTATGACGGCATACATTTCATCAAGTGGCGGCGTTCCAAGGGCATCGACATTCATGAACAGTGGATGCAGCCATGGCTTGACGCGGCCGAAATCCCCTGCATTGGCGATTACTTGAGGTTCAGTATAACTAACCGTATTCATCTCTTGCTCCTGTTGGCTCGCGATTGATCGTCTCAAACGCCCAGCTCGTTACGTCGCTAACCGCCCCTGCCTGTCCGACGGGGGGATGGTGGATCATGAGGGTCCGATGCGCACAAATACCCGTTGACGTCAATTTCGTCCGGTGATCGGAATGATCGAAATACCCAAAGCTTTAACAAGGTCGATCGATGATTGCCACCCCTCTTCAACAGTGGGTTCCGGATTCTCTCCTTGTTTTTTTTCGTTCAGCTCATATCGTGCCGCATCCAGCGCCAAATTCTTGGCGCTCATTGCACCTCGCTTGGTTTTCGCGGCCTGTGCAAGGGCCTTCATCTGTTCTTCCTGATAGATGCTGACCACCGCGCGGTATTCGTCGTCTCCGCGGCGTATGCGGCGGTCGCGCGCGATCAAAAGTGCATCGGACCAGGATACCCTGTACTCGCGCCACTTCCGTTCTGGCACAAGCTCAACGGATTGTTTGATGTCCGGTATAAAGCCAACTGCATGGCGAATATCCCGCAGGTCGACGTAAACCTTAATAGGCTTGCCAATCAGCCAAGGTTTGTCGGCAAAATCCCGGCTGCGATAGGTACAGCGAATGCCGTGTATCTTCACACTCGGCTGCTCACCTTTGGCCGCTCGTCCCGTGATGCGCGCCTCTTCGAGATGAGCGAAAAACATCCAGTCGTCTTTCCGTTGTGGAAGCGGCTGTGGAAGGTACGGTTGCTCCGGAAAATCAACCGCTGCGCGCACGAGTTGCTCCGGGCTGGCATTGTGCAAACCTTCGTTAGTCTGCATATTATGGTGCCTTATTTCACCGACGATGATGGCTATAAGGTCGCTTACCTTAATTTCGTAGCGAGTGGCCTTGCCGACGGGATCGTCTCGACGTCCATCTGTTGGACCACTGCCCAACGTCGACGGCACGCGCTGAACTCCTCGGCGAGTTAGCGTTCCATTTATCCGCTCAATAATGGCCCGTGCCCACCAAGCGCGTGCAGGACCAAAATTGATCGCGCACCCGAGCACATCCATCAGGTTGTTCGTCACATCAGCGCATGTGTTGCACCATGCTCGGTCCATCCTCAGCACCGTAAAGCCACTTCGGCGTACCTCTGGTATCAATGCACCGATCAGGTAACTTCCATCCGGCGCGTATCTAAAAAAGGGATGCCCGGAATCGACGGGGTCGGTACGAATCGCACTATCGACAATTTCGAGTACGTTCTGGGCGGTGGGAGCCGGCCGAAGCACCGCATTAAACCCATACACAGATTGGTTGCTTTCGTCGCACATCAACCCGATATAGAAGCGCGCAACAGGAATCCGGTGTTGTACCTTCCGCGCATCCTCGAAGATGAGGCAACCAATGGCGTCCGTGAAGTGGAAATCCAACTGCATGAACGAGCCGACCCTCTGGGCTCGAATAAGCGGGCTCGGGCCGCGCCCGTCCGCACGACGCGCCGCATCGGCCGACAACCGCGCCCGTCGAGCAAGAAGCGGGTAATTTTCCTCGAGCTCTTTACAATACTCGCGAACGGCTTTTTCACCTTGATTATCGGTCTTAAATGGCCAATCGCCGTCACCTACACCTCGTTCGCGAAGCGCAAGCTTGAAGTCTATCCAGATGGAGCGATACGGCACACGTTTCTCCGGCAATCGCTCGCTACCGTCAGGGAACAACCTGTCCTTAATGAACTCCGCCAAGTCCTCATAGCGCTCCAGCACCTGACCGAATACGCCCGCGTAACCGGCGGAGCCACTGCCTTGCTGAACCTCCACGCTTTTCGTGCGTGTGTACCCAACACGATAGCCACGCATCAGTGCGGGAAACCCGACAATGCCGCCAGCGCCATCCGGGAGCAAACACCGCTTTGTCCAGTAGCGTACGGCGGGTGCTGCACACCTTGTCCATAGATAGATCACGTCGTATTCGACGCCTTCGATGGCAAGTTGGACCGCCCACCGGCGGCTCTTGAACATTTCTCTGTCGGTTTCACTCAAGAACGTGAGCGTAAGATCGTCGACGTCCGGCCAGCGCGTAAAGTCGCGATGCTCCGCGGAAACAATGCAACGGGGACGACCGCGCGCGCTGCGAATTTTTAGTCCCTCGCATCGGTGTTCCGAATCAGGCGCGTCGACGGAATCGATGCTAGGCAAGGCGATAGCCGGCGCAACGTCACTGGCGCGTCCCGGGTCGTGCTGTGCAGGGCGCAGTTCCGACAGTCGACCCAGCAGTTGCGTAGCCAGGTCCACTTGCAGTTCGCCATTGAGAATGTAGTGTCCGAGCAAACCCAGCATAACTGCGGGATCGACATTGTCTTGCTGCAGTGTGTCGATCAGTTTGAAGGGCTTCCCGGCTTCTAGGCGTTTTACGGCGAGCCGTGCTTCATGCCATGCCGTGCACGAGCGAGCACGATTCACGAATCCGCAAAGATGTAGAACATTGTCGAACCTAATTGCTTGTGACTCGAGTGCCTCGCCAGCCTTCAGCACGATGTTCGACTCGACATCGGCTCCGCGCTCTCCGTGCGCGTCATTCGGGTTCGGCATAGTGGGCTGCCGCGCGGCATCAACGAACCGCCAGACTTCATGGCGGCCGTCCGCATAGTAGACCCACATATCCTGAGTGCCAGCCCGTCCGCCATTCTGCGCTATTCGGTCTCTAAAGAAGTAGCCAGCTACCGCAGGATCGGCTTCGAGTAGCACGGCGTGCATGAACGGAACGTCGCCGCTGATCACCTGCCGCTCGTTCATTTTCGGCGAATCAAACAGCCAGACGTTGGCAAGCTTATTCTTTTGGTCGCGGACGGCCATTGCGGCTGATCGACGTCTCCGAACGATTTCGCCAAGCGGGAATGCAGACAATCGTGCCATTGCAGTCTCGGTTCAAGGGATAAAAAAGAAAGCAACTCCCCTTGACTTCGACGTGTCGAAGTACGAGACTGTTACTCGAGGGCAAGAGAAGTTATGGTCTCGAGCGCTGCAACGCTCGAGAGTCACCGTGAGTGTCAGATCATCGGACTTGTCTCCTGTAAATGCGATGCGGCGTCGTTATCAACGGCGCCGTTTTCTTTTGGCGCTACCTCGCCACGAATTCACTCCGTGCAGCAATGGCGTGTCGTCGACGCCCACTCAGTAGGCGAGCGTAGTGGGACGATGGCCTCTTCGGTCTGGATAGCCCGCGGCACCGCCAAGGCGTCGCACGTCAGCGGTGTGATGGATAAGGTGGGAACACGCGCCGTACTTCCCGGCAGCCTAAGCCACCGCCACCAGCACGTGGGAAGTCACGTACCACAGTGTTTAGTGATAGCCAGCAAAATATCGTTTGACAAGCAATCGCTTCAAAAATCCCCCCACACATGTTGGATTTTTATCTAGATTTTTCACTGAAAGCTAAACTACGTCTTATTTCTAAAGCGTATATAACCCACTGCCCCGATATGGATTTCAGCATTTAATTATTTTTCCCTCGGCCGATTTATCGATACAAATTACGTAGGCGCGCTGACGATGCGCGAGCTGGACAGGTTCAAGGTCATCCAGAACGTCGCGGACGGCAAAAAAGTCATGCTGATTCCATGATGGCCGTGCCGCGGCCGTCGGCATCGAATTTGATTCGATAATCCGTGCGATTTTCGATCATCGCGAAATATTCGTGAAACTCGGTGTTAATGCGTAGCCTGTGGTGTTTACCGCAGGCATGCATCCGCTATCCGGCTGACGTCATTTTTCCATGACAGGGAACGTGGGTCCCCGGAAAGATGCATCGGGTCGGTCGATTATTCTGGATTTCGTGTTCGATCGATGCGATTGCTTCGAAAAATCGCTTGAAAATCGAGAACAGTTCATCCGCTGATCGAACAGTTGGCTGCGGCAAATTGTTGCATTGTTCGAATTCCCGCTTCACCCGATCGGCCGCAGCATCTGTTACTGCGCGGTTCCCGGCATTTGTCACGGCGATAGTTCGCGCGATCGCAATAACGAATGCAATCGTGAATGCATGGTTCGCATGCGGCAAAGTTTTAGCCCATGGTCAGTTCCTGATCACGACGGCGATCGATTATCCTATTCAGGATCCGCCACGCGCACGATCCGCAATCGAGATGCGCGAAACCCTCGTGGACCAACCCGCCCGCGCTCGCTCGCCTGCCGCTGCGTGCTACTCTCGCAACCGGCACCGGCCAGGACAGTACAGTGGTGCGCGACCAGTGAACATTGTGGATTCACGCATCATGTACTCGATCTTGCCCGCGTTCGTCTCTGCGTTGTTTCTCGGGTTCGGCCTCTACGTGCTGGCCACGAAGGGCCTCACGCGGGTCTCCGTCCCGTTCGCCTTGATGTGCGCGGCGACCTTCGTCTGGCAGGGAACGTGGGCCTTCCTGTTCCAGACGACCGACGCGGACGTCGCCAACTTGCTGGTCAAGGCTGGCTATCTGTTCATCCTGTTCCTGCCGACGACCTTCTATCATTTCGTGACGGAGATCGTGTCGCGTCGGGACGAGCGGCCGTTCATGTTCGCCTCCTACGGCCTTTGCGTGCTGCTGGCCGTGCTGCTGGTCACGGGCAATGGGGTCGTCGATGGATTCCGCCTGCATTTCTTCGGCCCGTATCCCAACGCGGGCCCCCTGCATCCGCTGCACGTCGTGCAGACCGTCCTCCTGGTCGGCCGCAGCGGCTGGCTCCTGATCGAGGCACGACGACAGACGCGCGCGCGAGATGTCCGGCAACTGCTCACGCAATGTCTCGTCAGCCTGGGCCTCTACTCGCTCGCGGCCACCGACTACGCGGTGAACTACGGCGTCGAGTTCTATCCGGTGGGCGTATTGTTCATCGCGATGAGTCTCGGGATTCTCGCGACGTCGATCGTCCGCTATGGCCTGATGGGCCCCTATCTCCTGGCCGCGACGGTCGCGCACGAAGTGGCCACGCCGCTGGCGGCGATCGGCCTGCACGCGGACGAGCTGCGCAACGTCCTGCCGGCGCTGCTGCGCGGGTATCGGCTGGCGGTGGAGCACCGGTTGTGCGCCGACAGCTTGTATCCGGGGCAACTGGACCGGCTGCCGACGCTCGCATCGTCGATCCGGCGCCAGGTCGACACCACGAGCACCGTGGTCGAAATGTCGCTGGCGTCCTTTACGCTGGACCGACTCGATCGCCACGGCTTCGCGGCCTATCCGATACGGGCCTGTGTCGACGCCGCGGTGGATCGTTTTCCCTTCCGGCCGGGTGAGCGCGACCGCGTGTCGGTCGGCGCGATCGATCCGGACCTCCGGTTCTCCGGAACCGACTCGCTCGTGATCTTCGTCATCTTCAACCTGCTGAAAAACGCCCTGTATGCGATCGACGCAAGCGGCCGTGGGCAGATCGAGATCGACGCGCATCGCAGCAACGGTTATTGCGTGGTGCGTTTCAGCGACACGGGCCCGGGCATCGCGCCCGAGGTGCTCCCTCAGATCTTCGACGCCTTCTTCTCGACCAAGTCGCACGGGTGCGGCGCGGGCATGGGCTTGAGCTTCTGTCGCCGCGCCTGCGAAGCGCTCGGCGGCGCCATCGCGTGTGAATCCATCCCCGGCGTCCGGACCACGTTCACGATTCGGCTGCCGGAGCCCGGCTCGCCGGCGGACCAGGCATTGCGCGATCCGCCGGCGCCCACCCGGCACTATCGCATCGGGTAAGGCAGTCTCACCTTCAGTTCGCGGCGGACGGCAGGATCAGTTCATACGCCTTGACGCGCTCGATGATGCCCGCCGGAAACCGGCTGATCCGCTTGTCGGGACCGGCGAACACGATCTGCTGGTACCCCAGCGACACCTGTCGTCCGTCGACGTAGAAGCGAAACAGCAGATACGCCGAACACTGCCGAACCTCGAACGTATTGAGGAAGCAGTCGACCCGCTGGAACGGAAAAGTCTCCTGGACGTATTCCTGATGCGCGCGCTTCGTCACGAACGAACCGCCGGCCGCCAGCAGGTTGTTGTGGATGCATTCGTGAAACCAGCGTTCACGGCACACGCCCTGCCATTCGAAGTAGCGTGCGAAATAGGTATTCATGAAGGCATTGGAATCCTTGAGGTAAATGTCGACCACGTGGTGGAAGGTTTTTTCGGACTGATGTGCCGTTTCGTTTGAAAGGACGTGAAGAATCGCGTCTTGCGTCAACATGGATAACTCCTTGAATCGCTACTGGCGGTAGCGGCGCATTCCTTCAACGAGAAGGAATGGCCAGATTCTCGCCGTGCAATTCTGTTGAGCGCTTCGGTCAATACATGCCAAATTAGTGGTTGACAAATGGTTGATGCAAATCCCACTTTCGCCGGATAATTGGCCCGGTCATGCAACGCGGCCGTCATTTTTGGAAACGCGTCTCCGTTATCGAATCTTTTTCTGCTGATTTATCGACACTCGTATGCAAACCTTCGTCAGGCAGCCGGTGCTTTATCCCGTGTCCGTGGTGTTTGTCGACGACAACCCGGATTTCCTGCAGGCGCTGCGGGGCGCATTTCCGGATGAACACCTGAACCGCTTTTTTACGCAACCCCGGTTGGCGCTCGACTTCGTGTCGTCGCGTGACGTGGAGATCCCGCCAACGGCCGCGGACTATTTCGGTGCGGAGAAAAAAGGCGGCAATGCGATCGGCGAGGATGCGCTCACCGATCCCGCCCGATTCGAGGCGGTGGGCGCGGTGGTCGTGGACTTTTCGATGCCGGAGGTCGACGGCATCCAGCTTCTTTCCTCCATCCGTAACGCAAACTGCATGAAAATCCTGCTCACCGGCGTTGCCGACGAGCGCGAGGCGGTGGACGCGTTCAACGCGGGACTGATCGATTGCTTTCTGAAGAAAACCGACGTCGAGATGCCGCGCAAGCTGGCAACCGTGCTGGACAACGCGAAACGCAAGCACTGCGCGGCTCGCGGGCACATCAGCCTGCATGAAGCAGGGTCGACCTACCGGGATCCGAGGATCGTCAAACTGATCGACGAGGTGGCCGCGCGGGAAGGCATCGTCGAATATTACTGGCGCCCCAATCAGGACGCGGTGCTGATGTTCGACGCCGCGGGCGCGCCAAGCGTATTTCTCGCCTGGAACGAGGAGGACTGGTCGTTTCACTGCGATATCGTGTCCGACGCGAACGGTCCGGCCGAATTGCGTCAAGGCATGGAGGCGCGCAGCATCATGCCGCTGTTCTGGCCATCGCAGGCCTATCGACCGGGCCTCGCCGACGTCAAATGCGCGGCGCCCCTGCCCGTTCCGGGATGGAACGGCACGTTTTACAGCTGGACCCGTCTGGACGATACGGCCACCGAACGCGAGCTGCCCACGTTGGCAAAATGGCGTCACGCTTGACGGATCATCCGCCTGTCTTCAATCAGGTCGTGCTGTCGTCGAGTCGGCAAGCACTCGATTTGAAGCAATCCCTGTCAATGTTGACAGTTATCGGCGGCGCCGACTTTTGTTTCAATAGCGCCCTATTCCGAGGGCCACCCACTATTCCAATCAGGTGGCACATTCATTCAGGGCAGGTATCAGAGGCGCGGAAGGGCCATTCAGCAAGCGACTGATACCGCTGAGTATTGTTTCAGGTGCCGCTTGGCAAGCCTTGGCGGATCTGGTTCGATCTACGCCGATAAAACGCAGCAAAATCAAGGCTCCCTGATATCCCCGCGCGACCTCGATCGGTCGGCGGCACGTTTCCGGATCCGGTGCCCATCGCGGTCGACCATCAATGAACGGATGGATCTTCGCGAATCGCGTGTGCAGCTCCGCCGCCCGCTCGACCGGATGCATGTCTCCAGCCGCTTCATACCAGTCGATCAGCGCGGCCATTTCAGCAGGCAGATGCATGAAATCCGGCGGGGTTGTACTCGCACCCGCGATCACCACGTTTTCGCGGCGATACCGGCCTGCTTCTTCAGCATCGATGCCCTTCGACCATAGTCCCCGCCACCTGCTCCGGTCGGGCGTCGTTGCTTTGCTGCGCTTCCAGCGCCATTCGACGTATCGGCTCAGGGCCGCGCGGTTTTCGGGTGATTCAGGGAGACATATCGGTGATCACACCTCGAAGGCCCACTTCCTCGCAGCGCCCACAGCCATCGCGCGACATGGCCGATTTTCGGTGGATCCTCGGGCAGCGTTAGAATAGCGCCCCTTCTCATGGGAGACGAAAATGTCCTGGTTCGTTTACGAAGTACCCGAATACCACGAAGACGCTGCGCGCATCGAGCCCTTCAGCGACCTGCGCAACCGTGTGTTGAAAGTCGGTGACCCGGCCATGGCTGACGAACTGGAAAGCGTTCGCGAGAACGCCGCAGCGACCGCCGACACGCCCGAGCGCCCCCTGCGGACTCCGGAAAATCCGCATGTCTTTCCGATTCCTTACGCCGAATCCATGATCCTGGTCGGGTTCATCTTCGATCTGAAACGCGAATTCCGGCAGCTGGTAGTGTCACCCGTGGAAATGCCCTGGCTGAAAGACGCGTAAGAAGCGGTCGGAACGGAAGCGCGACCTCGCGCTCGCGCGCGCTTCCCGTTGACGTTTGGTCAGGCCCGGCACTCACTTGCAGAAGAAACCGGTGCCTGCGTCGGGCATCGGCGCAGGAGCGAACGTCGGCGGCAACTCGAAGGCGCGACAGGCGCAAGGTGCCTGCGATCGGCGGTTCTCTACAACAACGACAACTGAGCCGGCATGCTTGTGCGACCTGTCTGATCGCTTTCCTTTGCCGCCAGGTCCTGCCGGTCCGTGGGCTGTGCATCGCCGTCGTCCTGTCGATATTTCCGCGCCCAATCGACGCCAAGCACATCAGATGAGAACACAACGCCGGGCGCAATCTGAACAAGCTGGCTCATCTGCGGATTCTCCTGGAGCCTGTTGACAATATCAAGCAAACGAAATCAAGGATCGGGGAAGCACGCGCGCTACGGATATCCACTACTGCCGCCTTGAGTTGCGGCAGGCCCTAACGGTAAATCATGGCCAGAGGCTACCCTTCTCGCCCAACCCACGCACAGCCAGACGGACCTCGGCGTCGTCGTTCCATTTCATGCTGCCCGAAAACAGGCTGACAGAACGAGTAGCCGGAGACCAATCCCGGTCACGCAATGCATTCAGGTCAAGCGCCACGCCCGAAGCGCGAAACTCCCGCAACCGGTCCTGCACGTCTAGTCCGGGTAATTCGGCCAGGTTCCGGCAATTGAACAGCGACAGCCGTTCCAACTTCGCGCCGCACAGGTCCAGCCTCGAAAGCTGCAACTGGTCCTCGATGCGCAGGGCAGAAAGCGAGGGCAAGCGTGATAGGTCGCCCAACGTGGAAAGCCCGCGCACGCGCAGGATTTGCAGCATCTCGATGGTTGTACTAGACAGGTCGTCGATGTCATCGCGACCGCCCAGGATCAGCGTCATTTCCCTCAAGTTCGAGATGGCCGAGATGAAGCCGAGCGGATGCTTTTTCGCATAGGAACTGAGCGTCAGCTTGCGCAGGCGGGATAGACCTGCGATCGCGTCGATATCCTTTGAATGGCCTTGGATGAATAGTTCGGTCAGCGATCCGCACCGCGCCAGAGGCGACAGATCGATATTCCGCTTATGGTTTTCAGCCAGCACAAGCCGCTCAAGTCGGCCAACGTCGATCGTGTCGAGGAAGTCGGGCCGATTCAGCTTGAAAACCCCGAAGCTCAGGCGTTTCAGCTTTGGAAGCAGGCCGACTTCTTCTTCATGGACGATCTCGGAAAGGCAATCGACTGCAAGGTCGCGTATTTCGGGCAAATGGCGCAGCGAGGCCGCATCGAACGGCGTCCGGTAGTGCCCGTAGAACCGGACCTGAAGGCGGTCCCCGGCTAGCCGGCAAGCTTCGTTCAGCGATTGCAGGATCACCGGGTTGTAGGCTTCGGGCGTGCTGAACTGGACAACCAGCTGCCCGTGCTCCCCGCAGGCCTCCGCGATCTCGATCGGCGAAAGCGTATTCGGGTCGGTAACCCGGCCACGGTCTACCTGCAGCATGCACTCCCCCGTTATTCGTTAATGGCCACGTCATTAGATGGCTACGGGCCACATCTTAGCGCCTCCTGAAGCCTGCTTGATATTCCGAACGCTGGTGGCACTTACTCAGCGTCGTGCGTTATCCGACAGTGATTTAAACAAGCCATATGAACGAAGCGGCTGCAGCAACGAAGGACGCGTAGCGCCGGGACAATTTATCGTATCGGGTAGCCATGCGACGGAACTGTTTGATTCGAACAAGGAACCGTTCGACCAGATTGCGGGAGCATGCCGGCCTGGGATCCGCGCGCGAATCGCTTGTATATGCTGTTCCAGCGGCCGAATTCTTCTGGGAGGTCGCGCCACGGGCTGCCTGTGCGGGCAATCCACGAAACAGCCTCGACAAATTCCCGGTTGTCGATTGCCGGTCGGCCTCGGCCTCCCGCCTTGCCGGGCAGCAACTGCGCAATGTGTTCGTATTGGTCACCTCGCAACAGCCTCCGCACCATCCCCGCCTCGCAAAAGACAGGATGTAAACAGATTGCCGTTGAAGGTGACAGCGCCGGACGTCGTCTCGTTGCTTTTGGTCGACAGCCCCTAAGCAGCCTGAACGTCGAAGTGTGCGGCTGCATAACGTGCACTGCAGTTCCACACCTCGACGCCGTCGCGGGTGAAGGTGGCCCATCCATCCTTGACGATCACCTCTGCACCGGGAAAGACATCACCATATCCATTTGCCGTGGCAGCGAAAACCGTTCGCTCGCGACACGTCGCCCAGTATCTCCCGTTTTCCAAGGTTAGCGGCTTTGTGCTCAATCGACGACTCGACTCATTGTTTGTTCAAAAAACGATCGCGCTTCTTTGCTCCCGCAATCCATTGAGGCGCCCTGTCAGGGGCATGAGCAAGGTAAGCGCAATTCCCTATCATAAGCCGTGACGTCATGAAATCTGTTGTTATCGGCCCGGCATCGACCCTACGCTTTCTCGTCGCTTGTATTCACGGTCGCTAACCGGCCGTAGCCATCGGAACCGGGAACGAATCGACCATCAATTCCGCAGGTGCCTGCTTCGCGCCCGGCCCTCGGCTTTCGACCGGCACGCTAGATCCGCCGGACATACCGCTCCGAAACGACCGAGCGTTGCTGGATCCATGCGACGGCAAGCTCCAGCGCTTCATCGCGTGCCTCCTGGGCGTTGGCGAAATCACCATCGACGCCGAGCGTGCGTGTTTCGCCAGCCCGGTCGGTGACCATGGCCGCCGCTGCGTAGCGATTGTTTTCGGTGGCGGTTACCACCGGCCGGACCTCGCAGCCGTGATACGCGATGACGTTGTCCGTTTGCATATGACACCTCCTGCAGCGTGTTGCGCCCGAAGCGAGCCCGGCGATGCGGGATCTTTGCGTGCTTGCCCTAGCCGATATCGATCGCGCGACTGGCGGACTGCACCGGCTCCGATTTCGGCACGGTCAACGTGAGCACACCGTTGTCAAACTTTGCCAGGGTGTGGTCGGGGTCGGCGTTTTCAGGCATCGGGATCGTGCGCATGAAGCTTCCATGGGCGCGCTCCAGCCGGTAGCAGCCGTTTTCCTCGTCGCGCACATCCTGCTTTTTCTCTCCGCGCAGCACGATTGCCCCATCCTCGACGCTCAGCTTCAGATCTTCGCGGTCCATTCCGGGCAGTTCGGCGGTCACGCGCAGCACCAGCCCCTCATCGACGACGTCGATACGCGGCTGGAAGCGCGATGAACTGAAGTCGCCAAACCAGCGCTCGAGCACGCCACGGCCGGCAAACGGGTCGTGAAAGAACGCCTCCATTGCACGCCACGAGTCGCGTGAGAACAGTCGCGGGATGTCAGGCCACGAGGCCCGCCACTGTTCGTCTGTCGGCGGACTTTCCGTGCCTTCCACATCGGACTTGCGGGCAGTTCCGCGAAGGAACTTGAAGGGGTTCCACTTTTTCAAATCGGTATTCATGGCGTCCTCCGATTCAGCTTCAATCTGATTTCACCGCGTACTCGACCGCATCCCACCGCGCTTCGGTCGCGCTTGTCCAGCGTTCGCTGAAACCCGGCAGATGCCGGTCGGTCAACACCTCATCGCTCCGTTCGATTCGGACTATCCGGACGATGGCGACGTAGCCGTCCAGTGCGGACAGGCGGGTCACGATCCGTCACACGGGAATCGCGTGGAGATCGATCGTGTGTCCTTTACAGGACTCCTGTATAAAATCAGACACCCGCCCCCCTGCTCCCGGTTCGCGCAGGCGGCAGCGCGATCGCTGCCGCCCTGGTTGCCGACCTTGCCGTTGCCGACGGGTCAGCCGGTCCTGACTTCAACGCGCCGTGGGCGCGCCTCGTCGCGGCGCGGGATTGTCAGCTTCAGCACCCCGTCCTGGAGGCTCGCCTCGATCCTTGACGTGTCGAAGTCCGGTGACAGCGTGAACGTCCGGGCGAAGTGCGGTTCGCGGACCTCGGCATGCTGCAGCCGCAGATTTGCCGGCGTCGGCACCGCCGCCTCGGCCTCGATCGAGAGGTTGTTGTCGTGAACCTTGACGTCCAGCTTGTCCTTCGTCACACCGGGCAGATCCGCCCATAGCGTGACGACCTGGCTGTCCTCGTATATGTCGACGGCCGGGACGAGCGTGATCCGGCGCCTGGGTTGTTCGGTGCCGCGACGTGCGACGTTGGACGGGCCGCGTTCGGCCAGTTGGGTCGTGTCATTCATGATCGGCTCCTCGGATTACTGGACAGTGATGGCGCGCGGCCTGGACGATTCTCGCCTGCCGACGCTGATCGACAGGCAGCCATTTTCGTAGCGCGCCTGGACCTTGTCCGGATCGGCGGTGTCGGGCAGCTCGATGACGCGCCTGAAGGCACCGGCAAAGCGCTCCTGCGCATACGTACGCGTCGCGCTTCCCGTGTCGGGCTGTGTCGATTTGCGTTCACCGCTGATGGTCAGCAGGCCCTTGTCGATCGATACGTCGAGTTCGGTGGCGTTGATGCCCGGGGCAAAGGCGACGATCTCGATCGACTCGTCGGTCGCACCGATATTGATCTGGGGAAACGCGCCCAGCCGGCCAGCGCGGATGCTGGACGGGAAGCCGCCGAAGTGTTGCGCCATCTGCTGCTGCAGGCGGTCTAATTCGCTGAAGAGGTCGGTTCCGAAGTAAAGATCGCTCACGATCGTATCCTCCTTGAATGCAGCCGGGGGGCGAACGGGCCTACGCGCTCCAGTTCGCCTGCCAGACTGCCGGCAAACAAATAGAAACACGCAGCACGCGGGATCCGGAGGCCCGCGCGTCTGCCTGAGCGAAACTCAAGATAGACACTCTGCGAAAAATTTCAAGGTCCGTCGGCAGATTTTTGCACTTGAAATTCCGGTGCTGGAACCTATCATCGCAGCGGCTTGGAACTGCATGCGGAGGACGCCATGGAATTCGACACGGACTGGCTTACGCTGGGCAGGCATCGTATCCGGCTACGCTCGACGAAGGGCTTTCCGACCGAGACGATGCGTACTGTGACCGAGGTCGTCAGGCTCGCGATCGACAACAACATGAGCGCGCGGGCGCGACTCGTCGAGGTCGTCTGCCGGCACGAACAGACCTACGACGTGCTGGTCGGCACGACGATGGCGGAGGACAAGGTTTGTGCACCGCAACTTGAAGCCGCGGTTGCGGTTGTGCTGGGCCTGTTGCCCGACCAGATCAACATCACGGTCACCCCGGTCACGCAAAAGGAGGTCGATCTGCACTTTGGCGTGTACGAGCGGATGCTGTCGGAGAAGCTGAGTACGGCTCCGCCGACCCGCTGACCGATCGGTGCAGCGCTCCGCCGCGCGTCAGCAGCGTCGTGGCCGACATTCAGCTCGGCTGGACGCCAGGCGGGCAGGACCGGGCACTTGCTGCTGTTGCCGTGTCTGAACCAGCGGGGCGCGGTGAAAGGACGCATTGCCTGCCCGGGTTACGGAATCCAGTTTGCGCCGACGTGTGATCCACGAGCATCGTTTCGACCGGCGCGGGACGACGAAGCGCACCATCGCGATGGGATCACCGCAGCTCAGCGTGCATCGGGAGGCCGGCAACGCCGGCCTCCCATGCGCACGTCGCGGCATCTCCAGGCCCACACGTCGCAAGCGGCTGCTCCGCTGCCGGAAAGCGGGATTCGAAAGACGTCACGCTCAGCCGGCGTTGCGCTCGATCAGGAACCGGTCGCGACGGCCGCCTTTGATCCAGGCCGGCTCGCGCCCGCGCCCGCTCCAGGTCGCGCCGGTCTTCGGGTCGCGATAGCGCGGCGCCGATGCGCTCTTTCGCGGCATCGCTTTCGCCGCGCCGCCGTGGCGGCCGAATATCTGCCCGGCGGTCAGCCCATATTCGGCGACCCGGGTGCGAATCTCCTGTATGACGGCCTCGAGTTCGGCGAGCCGGGCTTCCTCGACGCGCTTCATCAATTCATCGGCTTGCGCCTTCAATTCGCGATAACCGGGCATGCAATTCCTCCACATTCTCTTGATGTAAAAAGACGAACGGCCGCGACGGTGCAATCTCGTGAAAAGGCGCGACCGGAACATCCATTCGGGAAAACCGGAAAACGAATCACGCGCGGCCCGGCGCGTTTTCGGCACGAAATTCACAAACCAGCTCGCCGCCGGCCGCGAGTTCATCGATCTGATCCAGCGTCAACGCGTCGATCGATGCAGCAATGGCATCCGAGATACCCAATTGCCGCTTGCCTTGTTCGTAATCGATACGCAATATGCGCTGCGCGAGCACGAGATACGCCCGGTTGAATTCCGCAATTGCATCGAAGATATCGCCCTGTCCGGTCATGACTGCTCCTGAGCCGACGGCGGTCGTCGCATGCCGCACGCGCGGCGCCGCGACCAGCCGTCCAGTAATGGATGCCTGAATCTATGTCAGGCAATCGACGTCATGCCGACAAATCCTAGATGGCATCCGACATATTCGAAATCGGCAATTGCAATTCACCATTCGCCATTCATCCCTGTCGGATTCGGCCTAGATTCGGTCGCCACTCGAAACGGGAACGCCCATACGATTGTCGAACGGCGCGGGTCCGGCCGCGCGAACGATATGGCACCGGCGAGCGACGATTGCATGCGCGCATCGCCACCTTCCCTCGGCATTGTTGATGCCTGATCCTGAACGGATGGAATTCGAAAATCATGTTGAAAGTGACGAAAGCCGTATTTCCGGTTGCCGGTCTCGGTACGCGATTTCTGCCGGCGACCAAAGCCAGTCCGAAAGAAATGCTGCCGGTCGTGGACAAGCCGCTTATCCAGTATGCGGTCGAGGAAGCGATCGACGCGGGCATCACCGAAATGATTTTCGTGACCGGGCGCAGCAAGCGCGCGATCGAGGACCACTTCGACAAGTCCTACGAGATCGAGGCCGAGCTCGAAGCGCGCGGCAAGGAAAAGCTGCTGTCGCTGGTGCGCGGCATCAAGCCGAGCCACGTCGACTGCTTCTACGTGCGTCAGGCCGAAGCGCTGGGGCTCGGCCATGCCGTGCTGTGCGCGGAGAAGCTGGTCGGCGACCAGCCGTTCGCGGTGATCCTCGCCGACGACCTGCTCGACGGCCCGACGCCCGTGCTGCGCCAGATGATCGACGTGTTCGATCACTATCACGCGTCGGTGATCGGCGTGGAGGAAATCGCGCCCGACGCATCGAGGTCGTACGGCGTGATCGAAGGCAAGCGCTGGGAGGACAACCTTTTCAAGCTGTCCGGCATCGTCGAGAAGCCGGAGCCGGCCAAGGCGCCGTCGAATTTCGGCGTGGTGGGCCGCTACGTGCTGAAGCCGAAGGTGTTCGAGCATCTGCGCGCACTGCGGCCCGGTGCCGGCGGCGAATTGCAGCTGACGGACGCGATCCAGTCGTTGCTGTCGGACGAGCAGGTGCTCGCCCATCGCTACGACGGCACCCGTTTCGACTGCGGCAGCAAGCTCGGATATCTGAAGGCGACGGTCGAGTTCGCGCTGCGGCACCCTGAAGTGGCCGCGGATTTCGAAAGCTACCTGGCCACGCGCATGTCGGCGCTGCTGGTCGCCTGACCAGGCGGGCATCGATCGCGAACCCGGTCATGTGGACCGCCGTCAGCGATCTCGGCGACGCGGCGATGACGCTGCCGCTGGCCGTCGTGTGCATCGCCTGGCTCACACGCTCGACGGCTGGACTGCGTCACGCGGCATCGTGGGCGCTGATGCTCGCGGCCGGCATGGCGCTCGTCGGCGCGACCAAGATGCTGTACGCCGGCTGCGGAATCCAGATCCGCCCGATACATTTCCGCGTGATCAGCGGGCACACGATGCTCGCGTCGGCAGTCTGGCCGATGGTGTGCGTGCTGGCGCTGAGCGGTGGCGTGCAACCGCGGGCGAGTTCGTCGCGATCGCTGCCGCTCGGGGTCGGTCTCGCGCTCGGCGCGCTGATCGGCGTCGCGCGCGTGCTCGACGACGCGCACACGCCGTCGGAAGTCGTCGCCGGCTGGCTCGTCGGCTCGGCGGTCGCGCTGGCGTTCATGTGGCGGCACGGCACGCCGCGCGTCGACGCACGCTACCGCGCGCTCGTCGCCGGCTCGCTGCTGGCCGTGTCGGCCGCCGCCTATGGGCGCCACGCGCCGATTCAGGCGGCGATCGAGCTGTATTCGCCGTTCTTGTGCGGGCGATTCGCGTTTCAGCCGTGACGGGCGCCGCGCGAACACCCGTCGCCCGCCTCCGGCACGTGCCCCGCTCGGCCGCCCCCGCCGGGAACGGACAGAATGCCGCCCGGATCGGACATCCCGGCTCGCCTGGCCGTCCCGTCGTCTATCCTCGGTCGCCGAAGCGCTTCGTCCCGGACGACGGACGCGCATTCCGCGTGCGACGCGGCACGCAAGCCTGCCCTCCCGGCAGGCATCTTGCCGCGCGTTGCACGACATCTCGCCGCGCGGCGCCGGCACGGCCGGCACGCAGCGGATCCGGAGCCTCCGATCGGGCACACGCATGTCGACCTTGCTCTTTTCAGCCAGCGTACTGTTCTTCTCGCTCAACGCGTTCAGCGTGCGGGCGACCTTCGCCGCGTATGTGCTGCTCTGCGCGCTCGCCTTCCTGCGCGCGCCGACGCTGATGAACCGGCAGCGCCACCTGTTTCCCGTTTGCACGTACTGGCTGATCAGCACCAGCCTCGCGTTCATCCTGTCCGCGTTCGGCGATTTCTACGTGAACTTCTTCATCAAGTTCGTGCTGATCCAGACGTACATCGCGCTGAGCTACTGGATGTTCGCAGGCGGCGTGCTCACGCGGGCATCGCTCGACACCGCGTGCAAGACGCTGATCTACGTGCACGCCGCATTCTTCACGTTCCAGCTCGTCTTCTACCTCGGAACCGGCACCTTCATCGACTTCGACAGCTATGTGCGCGAAGCCGACTCCGAAGCGCTCTATGCGACCAAGGCGCTGTCCGACAGCCTGATTTCGATCCGCGCGCTGGGCCTGTATTCCGAACCGTCGTTCTATGCGATGACGGTCGTCCCGAGCGCGGTGATCCTGCTGTTGTCGAAGCGGCGCATCACGCTCGCGCCCGTCGTCGGGTTCGCCACCGCGCTGCTCAGCTTCTCGGTCGCGTCGATGGCCGTCTGCGCGGCGCTGTGCGGGCTGCACGTGCTCACCGGGCGCGGGCGGCTGCGAACCCGGATCGCCGTCGTCGTCGTCGCGCTCGCATGCGTGCCCTGGCTCTACAGCGTGTACGACCAGCGGGTGAACCAGTCGGTCGACTACGATGCGGTCGGCAGCCGGACGCTCGTGCTGACCGAGCTGACCGAGCGCGACGTCGTCGCGGGCGTGTTCGGCGGCGGCCTGTTCTGGGACGAGCGCAACAACGTCGGGAAAACGCATCTGCGCGGCTACCAGGTGCGGGACAGCTCGTTCTACGTCTACCTCGTGTTCGCCGCGGGCATCGCCGGTTCCGTCGTGTTCCTCGGTACGCTCGTCATGCTGTTTCGCCGCAAGGGCCGGCGCAAGTATCTGCTCTATCTGCTGCCGATCCTGCTGTTCAAGTATCACGTGCTCTATGGCATGCTCTGGCTCACCATCCTGCTGTTCGTCGTGCTGGCCGACCAGGACGCGCCGTACCGGCGCACGGTTGCCCGTCCCATCCCGAACGCGTCCGGCGGCAAGCCGCTCGCGCACCTGACATGAACTCACTTCGACCTGCTTCGACGTTCCACGCGCTGAAACGGTCGCTGATCGCCGCGCTGTGCGTGGGCTGCGTGGGCTGCATGGCGACGGCGGCGCACGCGCAAGCCGTGCCCGCGCCGCCCGGCGAGGTGATCGCGCACAGCCGGGCCGCCACGCGCGTGTATCTCGGCTCGCCGTCGCTGGCCGTGCTGCCGAACGGCGACTACGTCGCGAGCTTCGATACGTTCGGCGCCGCGTCGGCGCAGAACGAGGTGTCCGTGTTCACGTCGCACGACAAGGGCACGACCTGGTCGAAGCTCGGCGACGTGCAGGATCAGTACTGGTCGTCGCTGTTCGTGCTGAACGGTGCGCTGTACCTGATGGGCACCAACCGCTCGATGGGCACGCCGACGATTCGCCGCTCCGACGACGGCGGCGAAACCTGGACCACGCCGGTCGACGCGTCCACCGGGCTGCTGCCGTATGCGGGGCGCTACATCACCGGGCCGGTGCCGGTGCTCGTCGATCGCGGACGCGTGTGGCGCGCGTATGAAAGCGTCGAGGACGGCGACCTGCGCGCGCTGGTCCTGTCCGCGCCGGTCGATCGCGACCTGCTCGACGCGCGCAACTGGCGCGTGTCCGCGCACCTGCCGTCGGACAAGCACTGGCTCGACGGCAAGTTCCAGTCATGGGAAGAAGGCAACGTGGTCGGCCGGCAAGGCGCCGCGCCCGCCGTCATGCTGCGCGTGAACACCCCCAACGGCCCGGAGAAGGCCGCGCTGGTGGCGACGGGCAACGACGGCCGCACGCTGTCGTTCGACCCTGCACGCGATTTCGTCGACCTGCCCGGCGCCGGCAAGAAATTCACGATCCGCTTCGATCCGCAGTCGAAGCAATACTGGACGATCACGAACGCGGTGCCGAAGCGCGCCGGGCGGATGAACCTCGAACGTATGCGCAACACGCTGGTGCTGCTGTCGTCGCCCGATCTGCGGCAGTGGACCGCGCGGCGCGTCGTGTTGCAGCACGCCGACACGAAACGGCACGGTTTCCAGTACGTCGACTGGCAATTCGACGGCAGCGACCTCGTCGCGGTGCTGCGTGTCGCGTTCGACGACCCGGAAGGCGGCGCGGCAAGCCAGCACGACTCGAATTTCATCACGTTCCTGCGCGTGCGCCGGTTCCGGCAGGACGCGGCATCCGGCGCGCTGACGCAAAGCCTGCAATAGCGCGCCGGTGTGCCGGCACGCTTCCCGCGCGTCACCCGACGCCGCGGGAGCCGCCCGTTCGCTATTTCTTGAACACGCCGACGACGTCGCCGCCGTCGACCACCAGCAACGCGCCGATCCGCTGCTGCTGCATCAGCAGCAACGCATCCTCGACCCGCGTGCCGGGCCGCACCGTCGACGGCTCGATCGACATCATGTCGGCGGCCGTGCGCCGCAGTACGCCGTCGCCATGCCGCTCGATCGCGCGGCGGATGTCGCCGTCGGTCACGATGCCCCAGCCGGCGGCGCGCCTCACGATCGCGAGCCCGAGCCGCCCGCGCGTCATCGCATCCAGCACGTCGAGCGTCGACATGTCCTCCGTGACGAACGGCAGGTTGCCGCGCGCCATTTCGTCGTCGACCGTCGACAGCAGCCGGCGGCCGAGCGAGCCGCCCGGATGGAAGCGCGCGAAGTGTTCCGGCTGGAAGCCGCGCGCCCGCATCAGCGTGACCGCCAGCGCATCGCCCATCGCAAGCGTTGCCGTCGTCGACGCGGTCGGTGCGAGCTGCAGCGGGCACGCCTCGCGCTCGACACCGATGTCCAGATGAACCCGCGCGGCGCTCGCAAGCGTCGACGCCGGGTTGCCGGTCAGCGCGATCAGGTCGTTGCCGTTGCCGCGCAGGAACGGGATCAGCTTGATCACTTCATCCGTTTCGCCGGAATTCGAAATCGCGAGAAACGTGTCGGCCGGTGTCACCATGCCGAGGTCGCCGTGATAGGCCTCGCCCGGATGCATGAAGAAAGCCGGCGTGCCCGTGCTCGACAGTGTCGCGGCGATCTTCCGGCCGACGATGCCGGACTTGCCCATCCCGCAGACGACGACGCGGCCGCTCGACGCGAGGACGATCTCGACCGCCTGCTCGAAATTCGCGTCGAGCCGCGCGGCCACGCCGGCCAATGCCCGCGACTCGATCTCGAAGACCTGCCGGGCGGATTCAATATGGTTCTGTCGCATCATGGGTTTGCCGTTTGAGAAGGGAGACGACACGGGCGACGTCGTCGGGCGTATCGATGCCGGCGGGCGGCGCGTCGGGCCAGCGCATCACGTCGATCGGCATGCCGAGCCACAGCGCGCGCAACTGCTCGAGCTTTTCCAGTTGCTCGAGTTCGCACGGTGCCGCGCTCGCCAGCGCCTGCAACGTCGCATTCGCGTAGCCGTACAGGCCGATGTGACGCAGGAACACGCCGCCGATCGAGCCGTTCGAGCCGTTCGCACCTTCCGCCTCCGCCGGCCGCCCGTCGCGGCAGAACGGAATCGCCGCGCGCGAGAAGTACAGCGCGCGGCTGCGGTGATCGACGACGAGCTTGACGATCGCCGGCTCGTCGAGCAGCGCGACTTCCCCGACCGGGCAAGCAACCGTCGCGACACCGAGATCCGGCGCCGCGCCGCAGAACCCGGCGAACGCCTTCAGCAGTGCCGTCGGCACGAGCGGTTCGTCGCCCTGCACGTTGATTACCGCATCGGTGCCGGGCCAGCCCAACACCCGCGCGACTTCCGCCGAACGGTCGGTGCCGGACGCATGACCGGTATCGGTCATCGCGAACCGGATGCCGCGTGCGTCAAGCACGTCGGCAATGCGTGCATCGTCGATCGCGACGACGATGTCGGTATCGGGCAGCGCGCGACGCACGCGCGCATGCACGCGGACGATCATCGGCTCGCCGTCCAGATCGACGAGCGGCTTGCCCGGCAGCCGCGCCGACCCGTACCGCGCCGGAATCACGACGCGCACCGTCCGCCCGTTATTGAACGACGTCATGACCGCTCCATTGTTCGAGCAACGGCCGGTACGCGTCGTCGAGCGACAACCCGGCATCCATCAGCAGATGCTCGGCCACTTCGCGCGCGACGCCGCGGCCGCCGGCCGTGCACGCGACATGGTCGACGCGCGCGCGGACGAGCCGATGCGCATCGGCCGGCGCATACGACACGCCGACGCGCTCGATGACCGCGAGATCGTTCACGTCGTCGCCGACATACGCGACCTCGTGATCGTCGACCCGTTGCCGCGCCTTGATGTCCGCATAACCTGCCCCCTTGTCGTCGCAGCCGCTCACGAGCACGTCGACACCGAGCTGCGCCGCGCGCCATGTCAATGCGCCGCTGTGCTTGCCCGACAGGATGCCGGTGCGGATGCCGTGCGCGCGCAGCAGCGCGACCGCGACGCCGTCGTGCGCGTGAAAGCTCTTCATGAACTCGCCTTCGTGCGTCACGTGCAGCAGGCCGTCGGTCAGCACGCCGTCGACGTCGAACAGCACCAGCCGCACGGGCCCGCGATACGTCGCGCCGCTCACCGGATATCGAGCGGCGGCAGCCGCTTGACCAGGTCGTCCACCGCCTTCACCTGCTGCAGGAACGCGTCGAGCAGCGCGAGCGGCAGCGCGCTCGGGCCGTCGCAGCGCGCGCGGTCGGGGTCGGGATGCGCTTCGAGGAACAGCCCGGCCAGCCCGACCGCCATCCCGGCGCGCGCGAGGTCGAGCACCTGGCGCCGCCGGCCGCCCGACGCGGCGCCGCCCGGATCGCGCATCTGCAGACTGTGCGTGACGTCGAAGATCACCGGGCAGTCGCCCGTCGTGTCACGCATCTGGCGGAAGCCGAGCATGTCGACGACGAGATTGTCATAACCGAACGACGAGCCGCGCTCGCACAGGATCACGCGGTCGTTGCCGGCTTCGCGGCACTTCGACACGACGTGCTCGATCTGCGTCGGGCTCATGAACTGAGGCTTCTTGATGTTGACCGCGTTGCCGGTCCGCGCGATCGCGACCACGAGGTCGGTCTGACGCGCGAGGAACGCCGGCACCTGCAGCACGTCGACGACCTTCGACGCCGGCTCGGCCTGCCACGTTTCATGCACGTCGGTGATCACGGGCACGCCGAACCGGCGCTTGACCTCGTCGAAGATCCGCAGCCCCTCGTCGAATCCGACGCCGCGATACGAGTGGATCGACGAGCGGTTGGCCTTGTCGAAGGACGCCTTGAACACCAGCGGAATGCCGAGACGGCGCGTGACCTCGACGAACGTGCCGCAAACGTCGAGCGTGAAGTCCAGGCTTTCGAGCACGTTGAGGCCGCCGAACAGGACGAACGGCAGGTCGTTGCCGACGGTGACGTCAGGGTTGAGGGTTACATTCATACAGTTCTCCACGAAATTGGGGCGGTGTCGGGCGCGTTGCGCCGCGGCGAAAGCCGCGCGCGCCGGTCGGGCGCAGCCGGATGCGGGTGTCAGCGCGCCACCCACGCAGCATAGAGCGGCACGAGCTCGGCCAACAAGCGCGCCTCGCCGAAGCGATGCCGCGCCTCGCGGCTCGCCTGCCGGGCCAGGTCCCGGCGCAGCGCGCCGTCGACGGCGAGGCGCTCGAGCCACGCGACCGCGTCGGCCGCCGTCGCGTAGATCACGCCGGTCTGCAGATGGCGCACGACATCCACGTTGCCGGCGCACCCGGACACGACGACGGGCCGCCCCGCCAGCATCGCCTCGATGACCGACACCGGCATGCCTTCCCACGACGACGTCGACAGATACACGTCCGTGCCGGCGAGCCGCCGCGCGACCTCGTCGTGCGGCAGCCATCCGGTCACCTCGACGCCTGCCTCGGCCAGCCGCGCCTTCGATGCATCGTCGCCGTCGCCGATCCAGACGAAGCGCATGCCGCGCGCACGCAGGCCGTCCGCGATTTGCGCGAACAGCGCCGGATTCTTTTGCGCGCGAATGCCGCCGACGGTCACCACGCGCAGGGGGCCGTCCGCCGGCCGCCCTTCGTCGCCCGCCCGTGCCGACGACGGCGTATCGACTACCGCATTCTCGACCACCACCACCGGCTGGCGCAGCCATGCGCGAATCGCGCGGCCCTCGCTTTCCGAGCACGCGACGTACAGGCATTTCCGCACGCACGCGATCCATTCGAGCCCGACGAACGCCAGCCGCTTCACGCCCGAGATATCGCGGCGCATGAACGAGATGCAGTGCGGGCTGTAGAAGAACGCTGCCGTCGGCAGCGCGAACAGCGTCGACAGCCGCCCGAGAAAGCCCGCGAACGACGAGTGCAGATGCACGACGTCCGGGCCGATCTCGTTGAGTGTCGCGCGGAGCCGGCCGACGGTCCGCAGCAGGCCCACGCCTTTCATCTGGACGTGGCGCAGCGACACCCGCGAGTCGAACATCGCGGCAATGGCGGGCGGCGTGTCCGGCCGCACCGAGTAGACGACATGCACGTCGTGGCCGTCGCGTGCCAGGCGATTCGCGATCAGGCACACCATCGACAACGTGCCCGTGGCGCTGGATTCGACCATGTGGACGATCTTCATCGGAATCCGTTCCATGAGGGATGAGCCGTCGCGCACCGACGGCGAATGACGTCGTCACGCATCCGGACGACGCCCCGCGGCCGCATCGATGAACGCGAGCACGCCCGACCGCTCGATCACGCGCCCCCATTCGAGCGATTGCATCGCCGCCGGGTCGGGACGGGTCGCGCGGATCCGCGACAGCGGAAACAGTTCGTCGAAGATCGTCGCACCGGTGACGTGGCACTGGATGCCGAGTTCGTGCGCGGTGCGCACGTTCGACGGCGCGTCGTTGCAGATGATCTTCTTGCCGAGCGACGCATACTCGAGCAGCTTCGTCGGCGTCTGGAAACAATGCGGCCGGTGATACGGAAAGAAGCACACCGCGTATTCGCTGTCGCGGACGATCCGCAGCGCGTCCGGCTGCGGCACGCGGCCGACGAAGCGGATGCCCGGCGTATCGACGAACTCGGCGTGGATTTCGGGCTCCGGCCGGCCGACCAGCACGAGCGTGTCCGACTCGTCGCGCTGCGCGTCGCGATAGGCGGCCAGCACCTTGTGAAAACCGCGCTCGCGGCTCATTTCGCCGATATAGCAGAACCTGCCGGACACGATCGGCGCGGCATCGGCGCCGCCGGGCGCGACACGGTCGCTGCCCGCATCGGCCCGATCGAAGATCCAGTCCGGCACGCCCATCGGCAACAGCAGCGCGCGCACGCCGTCGCGAAACGCCATCGCGTCGCGCATCTGCTCGTTCTGGAAGATCCGCAAGTCGGGCCGCACGTTCAGCATGCGCTTCACGCCGTCCTTGACGGCCGCGAGCCGGCCGACCGACAGCGACCGGTAGTCGTGAATCACGAACCGCGCGGGCGGCAGCGCGCGATAGAAACCCATGATGCACCACAGGATGCAGACGTCCCGAGCGGGAAAGCGCGCGTACGCATCGAGATCGCCGTCGAACACCTCGAACCCGTGCGTGCCCAGGCGGCTGCGGTAAGCGGCGATCTCGGGATAGTTCGCCTTGCCGGGATGCAGAATGAACACTTTCATGTGGGTTCCTGTTCGTTGTCGAGAATGCGCGCGGGAACGCCGACGGCCACGCAGCGGTCCGGCACGTCACGCAACACCACCGCGCCCGCGCCGATCCGCACGCCGTCGCCGACCCGCACCGCGCCGAGCACGACGCTGTGCACGCCGAACTCCACGTGGTCGCCGATCGTCGGCACGCCGCCGAGCGTGCCGTCCTTCCGGATCGTGTTGCCGATCGTCACGCCGTGCCGCAGCGTGCAGTAGTCGCCGATCACCGCGTAGCCGTTGATCACGAGGCCGGTGCCGTGATAGAGCGCGAGCCCCTTGCCGATCTTCGTCTTCACCGGAATCTCGATGCCCATCAGCCAGTCGCACAGCACGATGTAGAGCAGGATCAGCGGCGCGCCGGCCAGCAGCGTGAACCGGCTCCGGCACGCGAGGTAGTGCACGACGCGGTAGAAGACAACCACGCTGCGCGTCTTCACGAACGCATTGCGGCGGCAGTCTTCGGCGATCGCCTCGGCGGTTTGTCGCAACGTGACGCCCATGTCAGTGCCGCGTCGCGAACACGCGCCGGGCCGCATCGGCGGGAATGCGCGCGGCGCCGAAGTAGTCGATACCGTCGACCAGGAATGAATGGATGTACTTCAGCAGCCGCTCGCGATCGAACTCCTTGTAGAAGCAGCGGCCGAGCGACACCACGCGCTTGCCGTACAGCATCGCCTCGAGCCCGACCGTCGAATTGATCGTGACGACCGCATACGCGTGCCGCAGCAGGTCGGTGGTCGGCGACGTGACGATTTCGAAGTGATACGTCTCCTGCAGGCGCACGATCGCTTCGATCTCGGCCGCATCGGTCTCGGCGGGATGCAGCTTCACGAACAGGTCGGCGCTCTCGTTCGCCGCGAACTCGAACGCATGGCGGATCGCCTCGAGATTGTCGACGTCCGAGTGCAACTTGATCTGCGTGTCGCCGGACACCTGCAGCGGCAGGAACACATAGCGGTTCGCCGCCAGCGTGTCGGCCGGCATGTACGTGGCCTGGCGCGGCGCCGGCATCCCGTTGCGCGCCCGCACGCTCGCCAGGCGCCGGCGGCCGACTCCGCGGCTGAGCACCTTCAGCACGTAGTTGGCCGCCGACATGGCCTTGCGCGCGAACGACGTCCGCGCCTGCGGCAGCGGCATCTGCTTGTAGCGCTCGTAGGCCGACAGCCAGCGCGCATGCGTGTGCTCGTCGGGCAGCGGCAGCCGATCGATGGCCTCGGGGTTGCGGCTGATCGTCGACAGCGCATTGACACCCAGCGAATCGACGAACAGCTTGCCCGGCAGGTTCGAGATCTCGATGAAGCGGGTCGCGACGCCGTACACCGTGCATGCCTGCCGCACCGCGCGGCACACCAGTTGCTGCCCGTTCCACATCACGCACTGCTCGACCCGCAGGCCGCGCAGCACCTCCGATGCGATATGGAAGATCGCCGCCGACTCGCGCTTCGCGCGCGCCTCGGTCATCTGCCCGTTCAGCACCTCGATCGACAGCTGGTACGGCGTGCGGTCGGCCGCCTGCCCGTCGGGCACGTCGATCGGCATCAGCCGGTTCAGGTACACCGAGCGGTAGCCGCCCAGCAGCAGGCCGAGATGCGCGACCGGCTCGCTCGTCAGGAACGCGAACTCGTATTCGTGCCGCACCGCGTTCACGAGCCGGGTCGCGAAGGTGTAACGCTCGAGGGAATCGATGACGATCAGGATCATGGTGTACTCGTTCGTCGTTGCGGAAATTTCACGCCAGCGCGCGGGATCGGGACAGGTTCGTGTCGAGGACCCGGTACGTGAGCGCGATGCCGGCCGCCATCAGCGCCGCGCCGGTCAGCGAAAAAACCTGCACGCTCGCCGGGGCCGACAGGTTCATCAGCCTTGCGATGCCCAGCGCACCGGCCAGGCACACGCCGCAGGTCAGCTGAAACAGGAAATCGATGCGCTGCGCGCGCGTCGCGAGGAAGATCTGCGACAGCGGCACGTAGATCAGCTGCAGCGCGAACAACGGCATCAGGCTGTGATAGAACCCGACCGAGCCGCGCCAGCTTGCGCCGAAGAACTGGTTCACGAGCGGCGCGAACAGCAGCAGCCCGCCGGCCATGTACACGACCGCGAGTACAGCGAGCGCGCGGGCGTAAGTCCGGTACACGCGCGGCACCGTCGCGCCCGCATCCGGACGCGCCATCGCACCGATCGCGTCGCGACGGAATACGCCGCCGACGCTCTGTGCGATCAGCGACACCGGAAAGAAACCGAGCCGGTACGCGGCCGCGAAGTAACCGGCGCTCTGCGCATCGAACCAGTGCGGAATCGCGATCGACAGCGCGTAGGTCAGCACCGATGCGCACAGCGTCGACGGCAGGATATACAGCGCGAAACGGCGGTTCCTGACGAAGAAAGCGCGCGACAGCCTGAACGCGTACCCGGCGCGATAGCCTGAGTACAGGATCGCCGCGACCATCACGATCGACACCGCCGCGGTCACCCACGCATACAGCGCGAACACGTCGACGCGTCCGCACGCGGAACAGGCGAGCGACAGCACGAGGCCCGCGAGGAACAGGCCGTTGACCACCACGCGCGACAGCGCGATCCAGCCGTAGCGCCGGAGGCTGTTCAGGTAGGACCCGGCGGCCAGCTGCACGAACGTCGCCAGCGCATAGACGGCGACGAGACGGAGATCCCCGCGTCCGGCGACGGCGATCACGAAACCGAACACCGCGGTCACGACCAGGCTCAACGCCGTCACGTTGACGAACGCGTTGAACGACTCGCCCGGCGCGTCGTCGACGCAGGCGAGTTCGTAGCGGAACGCGAGCAGCGTGCCGACGAAGGTCGCGAGCGCGAGCAGATAGTTGAAATGGCCGAGCGACTCGGGCCCGAAGCGCCGTCCGATCACGAAGATGCACGCGAACAGCGCGATCTGGCCGACCACGACGCCGGCGAGCGACACGATCGAATCCCGTGGATTGATCATCTCGCCTCCGTGCGCGGTACGCGGCCGGATACGCGGGTCGGGCCGCCGCCAGCGAGGTGCGCGTCACGCATCCTGCGCCCCGTATTCGTACGCGACGTAGCGGTAACCGCCGTACTTCGACCCGTACCCGTACTGCCCGAGCCGCGGGTTGACGCCGTTGAAGATGACGCCGCTCAGGCGGACGCCGTTCTGCGCGAAGCGCTTCGCGGATTCGGCGATCTCGCCGAGCTTCGTCCTGCCCGCCATCGTGACGAGCAGCGCGGTGCCGGCGACCGCGCCGAGAATGCCGGTATCGGGCACGGCAAGCACCGGCGCCGAGTCGATCACGACGATGTCGTAGCGCGACGACAGATCGTCGACCAGCGCCGCGAGATTGCGGTTCAGCAGCAGCTCCGCGGGGTTCTTCGGCATCGTCCCGGTCGAGATGAAGTCGAGACCGTCGACCACCTCGCGATGAATCACGTCCTCCACGCGCGCGCTGCCGGCGATCAGCTCGGTGAAGCCGCGCCCGCGCGGAAAGCCGAGATAGTCGTGCAGCCGGCCCTTGCGGATGTCGCCGTCTATCAGCAGCACGCGCTTGCCGGCGCTCGCCATCACGACCGAGAGGTTCGACGACAGGAAGGTCTTGCCGACGCCCGGCGCGGGGCCGGCGATCAGCACGATGTTGTTCTTCGCCTCGAGCATCGCGAACTGCAGCGCGGTGCGCAGGCTGCGCAGGCACTCGACGGCCGGCTCGTTCGGGAAGTCGATCGACAGGATCGACTTGTGGCCGCTCTTGCGCGCGGCCTCCTCGGCCAGGTCGCGCTGATGGTCGCTGATCGGCACCGTCGCGTACACCGCGAGGCCGAGGCGGCGCTCGATCTCGTTGTGATCGGAGATGCCATGGAACAGCATCGAGCGAGCGATCGCGGTGCCGCAGCCGGCGAGCAGCCCGAGCAGCAGCGATGCCAGCGCGACGAGCGCCTTCTTCGGCCGCACCGCCACTTCCGGCACCGCCGCGGTGTCGACGAGGCGCACGTTGCCGGTCTTGCCGGCCTGCACGAGCTGCAATTGCTGCATGTTGTTCAGCAACGCGGTGTAAAGGTCGGTGTTGACCCTCACGTCGAGCATCAGCCGCACCGTATCCTGCTGCAGGTCCGGCAGGCGCCGGATCTGTTGTTCGGCCGTATTCCGGTAACCGTTCAGCGCGGCGATCTGCTCGTCGATCACCGCGACGCTCGGATGCCGCTCGGTGAAGCGCGACATCAGTTCCTGACGCTTCTGCTGCAACTCGAGCAGGCGCGTCTTCGCGTCGGCGGTCTGGGCCAGCGCGAGCTTCGCCTCCTCGGTAAGGTCGACCGTGCCGTGCTCGTTGCGCAGCTTCGTCAGGCGCGCTTCGGAATCGGTCAGCTGCTGCTTGAGCTGCGGCAATTGCCCGCTGAGAAACTCGAGCGACTGCGCGGCTTCCGCCGACTTCCGCTCGATGTTCTGCCGCACGTACTGGCGGCCGATCTCGTTCATCGTGTCGCTGACCCATTTCGGATCGGTGTCCTGCAGGCTGGCGACGACGACGTCCGATTGCTTCACGCGCTCCTGCACGTTGAGGCGGTCGCGGATGTCCTCGATCGTCTTCAGACGCGAGTTGCGCACCAGCACGAACGCGGCGCCGGGCTTCGCGGCGATCGACGCGACCAGCAGTGTGACCGGGCCGCGCGGCGAGCTGAAATGCTCGAGCGTACCGACCGTGCCCTCGACCGGCGCATTGAAATCGCCGCCGTCGAGCCGATAGCGCTTGCCGCCGAGGCTCGTCAGCGTGAACGCATCGCCTTCGTTCTTGCGCGGCACGTCGAAGCGCGCCACGTCGATCCGTTCGCGACCCCATGCGTAGCCGCCGAAGCCGGCCAGGCCGGGGTCGGACAGGCCGTCGGCATGGCGTGAGATCCAGTCGCCGATCAGCGGAAAACGCTTCGGCCCGGCATCGATGAAAAGGTTGAGCTTGTCGACCGCGCGTTCGACGACGAGGCGCGACGCGAGGATCTGCTGCTCGGCGGCGGCCGACGACTTCACGTCGAACAGCGCGGATACGTCGCCGAGCAACGACTTGGCGGCCGACGTGTCCGGGCTGTCCTCGACCTGGACCATGATGTTGGCTTCGAACACGGGCTTGCCGAGAATCGCGTAAGCGAGGCCGGCGGCCAGCAGCACGCACGTGATGATCGCGATCAGCCAGCGGCTTTCCAGCAGGATGTCGAGCACCGCGACGAAGTCGGTCTCGCTGCCGTCTTCGGCGGCGTGCTGCGGCGGGGCGGAGGGTTGGGTCATGGCAACGATGGGGAGGCGTATGGGGTTCCAGTGGGGCATCGACCTGTGGCCGCGTCAGACGATACGCAGGCGCTTCGACCACTCGGACACGCCGAGCTCGATCAGTCGCGCACAGCGTTCGAACACGAATCGGGGCTGGCGGTAAGGGTCGTGCACGTCGAAATCCGTGTACTCGCCGAGACGGAACACGCGCCCCCGCACGAACGGGAACTGGTTCTCGAGCGACGTGCGCTGGCGACGGTCCATCACGAGGATCAGGTCGGCATCGGTACACAGCGAGCGGCCGATCTGCTGCGCGCGATGCGTCGACACGTCGAAGCCGCGCATCCGCATGACGTCCTGCGCATACGGCGCGGCCGGCAGGCCGACCAGTGCATTCAGGCCGGCGGACGCGACGCGACGCCCGGGCATCGCGTGACGCAGCATCGCCTCGGCCATGGGGCTGCGGCAGATGTTGCCCTCGCAGACGATCAGGATCGATTCCATCATTTGGTCGCGATCGCCGCGGTCAGGCCGGCGTTGATGGCCGGCAGCAACAGGCTGAGCACGCGGCTGAAGCGGACGAGCCCGTTGCCGTCGACGTACACGACATCCTTCGGCTTCAGCTGGAACTGATTCGCCAGCACCATCGCGACCGGCGAGCGCGCATCGAGGTGATAGACCTGCGGCTGCTCGTCCTGCATCCCGCGCACCACGTAGAGCTGCGCCGCATCGGCCGTGTTCGCGTTCAGGCTGCCGGCCTGCGAGATCGCCTCGCTCAGCGTCAGCCGGCCATTGCGCATCGGCAACGCCGTCACGGGCTTGTTGACCTCGCCCATCACGAACACCCCGCTCTCGTCGCGCGGCAGCACACGCACGAGATCGCCGTTGCGCAGCACGATCTTCGACGGGTTGCGCCCCTGCTCGGCCATCTCCGTCAGGTCGATCCGGCGTTCGACGCCGTCGCGCACCAGCACGATGCGGCTCTGGTCGGCGGATGCCGCAAAGCCGCCGGCCCGCCCGATCGCGTCGTACAGCGTCATCGGGATATCGTTCACGGGCTGCGAGCCCGGCGTATGCACCTCGCCCTCGATATACACCTGCTTCGCGCGGAACGACGCGATGCGCACCGTGACCTGCGGATTCCTGAATGTCCTGTCGAGACGCCGCGTGAGCTGCGTCTGAACCTGCTCGGCCGTCAGCCCGGCCACCGGCAGGCGCCCCGCGAACGGAAACTGCAGCGTGCCGTCCTGGTCGACGACGAAACCCGGCGGCGCATCCGCCGCGCGCGGCGCGGCCTGCGCCGGCGCGCCGAGCGCCGCCGCGAGTTCGGGATGATCCCAGACGGTGATCTGCAGCACGTCGCCGCGCCCGATCGTGTACGCATCCGGCGCCGCGACGATATCGCGCGCTTCGCCGCGCGTACTGCGTTCGGTGTCGCGCATGCGCCGGATCAGCGACAGGTCGATGTTGGTGACCGGCACCGGCAGCGCGGCGCTCTCGGCCGGTGTCGCACCGCCTTGCAGCGGAATCGACGCCGGCTGCTGCATGCGCATGCCCGGCGCGATGCCGCACGCGCCCAGCAACGCACACAGCGGCAGGATCATCACGAGCGAACCGACGCGCATTGGTCGGTGCGGCGCGATCGCGCGCGCCGACTCCATTTGACGCAACCTCTGCATTACAACCTCGCACTCTTTTAATTTGAAATTGCACCGGTCGCCCCGCGTCGTGTCGCGCGCGAGTACAGCACCCCTGTCGAGACCGGACATGCTTGCCGCCACTGCTCACTGCCGAACCCCGCCGCGCCTGCCGCGCCCGCTGCCGTCACGCGCCGCCGCGTATCCTTCGCGACGTGCGCGCGGCAGCGGCTAATACGCACCCGAACCGCGCACCACCACGTTGATCGTCCGGAACAGGATTCCGATGTCGCGGCGCAGCGACCATTCGCGCACGTAGGACACGTCGAGCGATACGCGCGTCGAATAGTCGGTGTCGTTGCGGCCGCTGACCTGCCAGAGTCCGGTCATGCCCGGTTTCGCCATCAGGTAGTAGCGCACGTCGGTGCCGTAGCGTTCGAGTTCGGCCTCGACGATCGGGCGCGGCCCGACCAGGCTCATGTCGCCCTTCAGCACGTTCAGCAGCTGCGGCAGTTCGTCGAGGCTCGTCTTGCGGAGCAGGCGGCCGATCGGCGTGATGCGGACATCGTTCTTCAGCTTGAATTCGCGATCCCATTCCGCACGGGCGTCGGCATCCCGATCGAGCAGCGCCTTGAGCACCGCATCGGCGTTCGTCACCATCGAGCGGAATTTCAGGCACTTGAACCGCCGGCCGTTGCGGCCGACGCGCTCGTGCCCGAAGATCGCCGGGCCGCCGTCGCGCCGCACGGTCCACGCGATACCCAGCAATACCGGCGCCAGCAGGAGGAGCAGCAACGACGCGCCGACCAGGTCGAAGCCGCGCTTGACCATGCGCTTCACGCGCCCGGCCGCCCGGTGGCCGATCTCGCGCTGGCCGCGCAGGTCGGCGTGCGCGATGGCCGCCGCACGCACCTGATCGCCGGCACGCTCGATCATTCCGAAGATCGCGAGCGTCAGCGCGCGGAACACGATCAAACCGATCCCGCTGGCAAGCGTCCAGCACACGAACCACTCGCTCGACAGCACGTGCGCACGGTGCAGCATGTACAGGAGCGCCGTGCTCATGCCTTGCACGACGATCCACGCGAGCACGGTACGGCCGAGCACGTGGAGCGCCGAACGCGTGCGCGCCGTCTCGTAAATGCCGCAGGCGGGAAATACCGACAAGGCCAGCGCGGCGGCAAACGCGACGAGTGCACCGTCGAACAGCGTCCCGCGCGCGCCGCCGGTGGCGCCGATCAATGCGGGAATGAACGCGCCCAGCACGATCAGCCCGATATCGGTCGCTCGATTGATCAACGAATTCATCGGTATGAACTCCTAATTTGTCATTCAGCACCCGTCCGCGTTGCGCACCGGCACTGCACGCCTGTCATTCAATGTCGCCCGAGGCGGTCATTCGGCCATGCCGCGGCACGCTGCAGTGCGCGTGCCGGTCAGCGTGCCCATCCGTTTGCCCGTCGGCATGCCGTCACTTCCGTGTTGCCGCAGTGCATCATATTCACCGCGACTCGCGCTTTTATCGCCAGCGTCCGAATTCGCCTTGTTGATGGCGGATGGAATCAAGGGTGATTCCGTGCCGGATTTATTCGATCGATTTCACGATTTGACGGATAACGTTCCATGCGGAATGACGTGCGTTTTTTATGGATTCTCGAATCCGGATCGCGATGGCGACACGCCGTTTCAAGCCAATGCATTGATTCATCTTGCCGGTGTCATCCGGCACGGCAGGTCGCGATTTCATCGCCGAATACCGCACGGAACGTGCGAGCGAGCATCGGCGGATATCGACCGCGCGAATACTGGCTCGAGGAATAAAAAGGCCTGCACAGTGCGCTCACGAAGACACGGCAGGCAAAATTCCGAGGAGTACCGGGGTGCCGCCTCCTCGAAAGTCCAGTCGATAACTTAATCGAGCGGGTACGCATTTCGGGCGGCTGCTGTCGGACGGCGCCACGATTGTGGCCGAATCCACCTTTGTTGCACTGCGATCGATCGATATCCGATTTTTTCGATTCGAATCGAGCGCCCCGTCATTCGATCGAAATCCCGTTTATCCGGATATTCATGACGCTCGACACGATGAATTCACGTATCGCCTTCGAGTAACGAACGACGCGCGCGTGACTACGATGCGGTGTTGTTCATCCAGCTGCTCAGGTCCGACGCATACAGCATTTCCGCCGAAGCGTCGCCGCCTTTTCGAGCGGCGGCCCGGTATTCGGTCGGTGAAGTCTGCAAATGCTGGCGAAACAGCTTGGCCATCCGGTCGCCACTGCCAAGGCCGGTTCGTCTCGCGACCTTGTCGGCCGGAAGATCCGTCTCGATCAGCATGCGGCAGGCCTTTTCGAGGCGGATTCTCAGCACGAACTCGGTTGGCGTCACACCGATCTCGTTCTTGAAGCGCCGCAGGAAATTGCGCTCGCTCATCGCGGCGGCCTGCGCCTCGTCCGCGATGGAGATCCGGTTCTCGCTGTTGACGCGCAGGTGATGTGCCGCGCGCCGGATCAAGGTGCTGGCGCGCGCGACGCGTGCGCCGAACAGCACGTCGGTCAGCTTGCGATTCGCACCGGACACCATGCACGCCACGATTTCCTGCGCGATTTCGTAGCCCATGTCGACGCGCACGATCGACAACGCATCCGAGAACGGCCCGTCGTCTTCGTCATCGGAACATTCGACGTCGTCGCGTCCGGCGTGCGAAGCGACGCCGTCGTCCGCCGCCGGCAACACCTTTTCGACCTCCTTTTGCGCCAGGTGAATCTGCGTCAACAGCTTCCGGCCGCCACCGCTGCCCCTGACGACGCGCGCACGCTGATGCGCGTGCCTGAGCCACGCGATCAATTGCTCGTCGAGGGCGTCGATCCCGCCCTCTCCGCTCAGGACGAACATCGCGTGAACCGTGCTTGCCTCGAGCATGCGGGTGGCATCCGTCCAGATCCCCACACCCGACGACGAACGAACCGGGCCGCCATGGATCGAATAAAGCCGCAATTCGTAGTGGTCGGCGAATACGCCGTCGGCTCGACCGAGCTGATTGGCGAGTTCGAAAACCGCCGCCAGCTTGCCCATCTGCATAATCGAAAAACCCTCGAGCAACAGTACGATTACGCTTGCCCGTTGATGCCCGGTTCCAGGGCCTCTACCACGATTCACGCTTAACCCCGCCGACGAATGATTCGATACTGTTTGCATCTTGCGGCCCTTTAACAATTGCTTACATTTCTTGATTTCTGCGCCGCATCATATGCGGCTGTGATTGTTAGCCGATTTATCAATGTCCGTTTCCGCCGTGTTGTTGTCGGAATCAATCAAGCCCGTGATGCGCCCCTATTTATTGACAACGGTCGAATCGGATGTGAATTCATTCGCAAAAATCGATAAAAAATTGACGCAAGTCATCGACAGCGGATATCGATCTGGATATCGGGATACCTCGGCAGTTCTGGCTAATTGCGACGGAATTCGGGCCGCCCGGCGCATTACACATGCCGCCGGCAGATCAGGATGAGGGGAGATGTTTTGGCGCCAGCGCGTGGACGGCGTGGCCTCCGCTTCGACCACGAGCCGTCCAGTACGGCCCGCATTCGGATCCAGCCATCGTCAACTGACAGAGTCGCAATACACGTCGGCGACACGTTCAAATCGATGTCGCGCGCACTGGCTCGGGGTGTAATGCAGACGGCAATCGATGTAATTGCGTGAGCGCTGATCGGCAATTGCTGAGCGCGCATTGGCGGCTCGGCATGCGATTCGAATTCGCTTCGGTGTCACGCAAACGTTCGCCGCAGAATTATGCATTCGATTTCATTGGAAATTCGTGCAGTATCCCGCGCTTATTCGGCAATCGAATATCGGTGCAGTTACCGAATATTTCGATATGGCTCCATGCAAACGTTTCCTTTCAATCAGCGTCTATCCACTGACGAATGCACGACATTGGTGCGGCAATGTCGCGCCGACGCGATATTCGACATATCGATGTCGCAGGAGAAAGGTAAAGGACGCGGCGTTGCGTCCGGATGGGTTTCGACGGTAACGGTAGCGCACGCGGCGCAATCCAGTACGCATTCGACTGTATCGGCCCGCGGATCGGCATCGGCACGGTCGATGCCCGACTCACGGAAATCGGTCATGCGGCGAACGACCCCGCCGCCATGTCGCTCGATGCTCGTCGGCAAGCGCGACTCAGGTCATGGCCCCGGTTGACAACCGGGGCCGAATCCGCAAGCGGCGACATGCGCGAGGCCGCGATGGTTCGAGGCCGAGTGCGGGAAAGCGCGTGCCGAACGCCTCAAGGTGCGGCTCGATCAGGGTCCTGGCCGTGACGCGGGCGGCCAGGACCAGACGCGCCGGCCCTGGGCCGGCGGCTACGACTACCTACGTGGACGGAGCGCGAACACCGCGCCGCCGGCACGCGCCCGACCGCGCCCGTGCCGATCGCCCGGCCCTTCCCCGTCCCGGCCTACTCGACGTTGTCCGACACGTCCGTCATCCGGATCATGTGCGGTTTCACACCGTCGTCGTCATCGGCAGGCACGGCCTCCTTCGGATGAATCAGCGCTTCGAGCCGCGCCTTCGTCGCGACGAACGCCGGCGAATTGACCTGCGAATAATCGCGCGGCCGCGGCACCGGCACCTCGATCAGTTCCTGCACCGCCCCCGGATTCGCCTTGAGGACGAGAATGCGATCCGCCAGGAAAATCGCCTCGTCGAGATCGTGCGTGATGAACAGGATCGTCACGTCGATATTGCGCCAGATGTCGAGCAGATGCGTCTGCATCCGCGCACGCGTCTGCGCGTCGAGCGCACCGAACGGCTCGTCCATCAGCAGGATGCGCGGGCGATTCGCCAGCGCACGGGCGATCGCCACGCGCTGCTTCATCCCGCCGGACAACTGGTGCGGATACACGTCGGCGAAACGCGTCAGCCCGACGAGATCGAGCCACTGCAGCGCTTCGCGTTCGGCCTCGCCGCTGCTGCTCCCGTTCATCCGGAGACCGAACATCACGTTCTTCTTCACGGTGAGCCACGGAAACAGCGTATAGCCCTGGAACACCATCCCGCGATCGGCGCCCGGCCCCTGCACGGGCTTGCCGTCCAGCAGCACTTCGCCGCTGGTCTGCGCTTCGAGTCCCGCCAGGATGCGGATCAGTGTCGACTTGCCGCAACCGGACGGGCCGATCACGCACACGAATTCGCGGCGGTGTGTACGGAAGCTGATGTCGTCGAGCGCGACGCACTCGCCCTGCGGCGTCGCGAAGCGCTTGCCGACGTGGCGCACGTCGAGTATCACGTCGCGGGTTTTCAGCCGTGCGAAGCGCTCGCGCACCGCGTCGGACTGCATCAGGTACTCGGGAACGGCTTGCGGATTCTGCATG
Source organism: Burkholderia sp. AU4i (assembly GCF_000466765.1). Lineage (NCBI taxonomy): Bacteria > Pseudomonadati > Pseudomonadota > Betaproteobacteria > Burkholderiales > Burkholderiaceae > Burkholderia > Burkholderia sp. AU4i. Next base: position 39,365 of record NZ_ASSI01000043.1, read on the forward strand.
ATGCCCTCTGCGGAAATCGGTTGACGGTTGCGAATCGAAGGGCATCACGCTTTCAGCGTGCGGTCCCACGGAAACAGCTTGCGGCCGAGCACTCCGAGCACGATGTCGGTCCCGAGGCCGATGACCCCGATCATCAGGATCGCCGCATACACGTTGTCGAAATGCTGGTAGCGCGCCTGCTGGCTGATGTACCACGTGATGCCCGAACTGGTGCCGACGAGTTCGGCAACGATCAGGTAAGTCCACGCCCAGCCGAGCAGGATCCGCTGGTCGCGATACAGGTCCGGCAGCACACCGGGAATCACGACGTGGGTGAGCAGCTTGAGCTTCTTCGTGCCGAGCGTCATCGCGGCCTCGAACAGCCCGTATTCGAGCTTGCGTGTCGTGTTCGCGATGATCAGCACCTGCTGGAACAGCGTCCCGATCACGATGATCGCAATCTTCGGTGCGTCGTAGATGCCCAGAATCGCGACCATCAGCGCGCCGAACGCCGGCGCGGGCAGGTAGCGGAAGAACTCCAGGAACGGCTCCTGCAGCCGCGCGAGTGCGCTGAAGGTGCCGCAGACGATGCCGAGCGGCACACCGATCGCGGACGAGATCACGAAGCCCCAGAAAATGATCCGGATGCTGTGCCACAGGCTCTCGTGCAGCCATACGCCGTCGCGGGATGCGGGCGGTGTCGTGAACGCGGTGTAGAACGCGCGCAACACCTGGTGCGGCGCGGGCAGGTAGACCGGATTCGCGCGCACGCCCTCCGGCACGGCCGTATGCATCTCCCGTGCATGCGCGAGCTCGTCGTCGAAGACTTCGCGGTCGATCTGCATGCCGGTCTGGAAATAGTCGACGCTTCCCGGATTCGTGATGCGCATCTGCGGATGCCAGACGAACGGCACATAGCTGATCAGGCACCAGACGGCGAACGGCAGCAGGAAGGACGCCAGGCCGAGCGTCCATTTGCCGCGCGTCGTCAGTTCGCGGCGCACGGCCAGCCATCCGGTCGTGTTGCGGGTCATTGACATGGAAATCTCCGTATCGTTTCGGGTGCCGGTCGCGCAGCGCCCGTGGCATCGCGCGACCGGACGTTCATTGCGAGGCGCTGTTCGCGGCGTGGGCGCGATACGCCCGCCAGCCGCCGAAGCGCGTGATGTCCGTCGCCTCGTCGAGCGCCGCGCTTTCGCACAGGAAGCCCTGCACGCGCGACCCGTCGGCGAGCGTCAGCGTGCCGATGCCGAGCGGCGCCGCAATGCCCGCGACGAAGCTGCCGTACGCGTCGACCGGCATCTCCCAGATCTCGACCGCGATCGGCGCACCGCCTTCCGGCACGCGCACGAGCCCCGGCTTGGCGACGCTGCCGCCGGATGCCGCACCGGACAGCGCGTAGAGACGGTACGTGGCCGCCGTCGTCGTTGCCGCGACGAAACGCGCGCGTCGCTGCGTGAGCTGCCCGTTCAACGGCTCGCCTCGCAGATGCGCACCGACGACGGCCACGCGCACGACGCCGGTGGCTTCCGTCGGCGCCGCGTCCGCCGTTGCAGCGCCCCAGGCCTCGCGGACAGCCTGATCGCCGTCGCCCCACGCCTGGGCGAGATCGAGCAGCCGCGCATCGTCGTGCGCGCGGCCGACGAATGTGATCCCGAACGGCAACCCCGCGTGCGCCCCGGTCTTGCAGACGCCGGCAGGCACCGCGATTGCCGACAGGTCGAGCAGGTTGACGAAGTTCGTGTAGTAGCCGAAGCGCGAATTGATGCCGATCGGATCGGCTTCGAGCGCGTCCACGGTCGCGGTCGTGGCCGAGGTCGGCATCACGATCGCGTCGAGCCCGGCCCATGCGCGCCCGCCTCGATGCGCAGCGTCGCGAGCCGGTCGAACGCGGCGAACGCGTCGGCCGCGCTGAAGCGCGACGCGCCGCCGACGATCGTGCGAATCACCGGATGGAGCGCATCGGGCTCCCGCGCGGCGAATGCGCCGAGTGCGGCAAGCCGCTCGGCGACCCACGGGCCCTCGTAGAGCAGCCGCGCGGCGGCCAGGAACGGGCTGAAATCGATCTCGACGATCCGCGCGCCCGTCGCCCGAAGGCGTTCGAGCGCCGCCCCCCAGGCCGCGCGATACGATTCGTCGCCGAAGAATTCGAGCTGATCGGCACGCGGTACGCCGAAACCCGACCGGCCGAGCGAACGCACCCGGTCGACATCCGGCTGCGGCTGCCATGCGCGCCCGTAAGGATCGCCTTCGGTCACGCCCTGCGCGACGGCGAACACCGACCGTGCGTCGGCCGGCGAGTGCGCGAACACCGACACGCAATCGAGCGACCGGCAAGCCGGCACGACGCCGAGCGTACTCAGCACGCCGCGGGTCGGCTTGAGTCCGACGAGCCCGTGAAACGCCGCCGGCACGCGCCCGGAACCGGCCGTGTCGGTCCCCAGCGAGAATGCCGCGACGCCGAGCGCGACCGCCACCGCCGACCCGGAACTCGATCCGCCCGACGCATAGCGCGGATCGAGCGCATTACGGCATGCGCCGTACGGCGAGCGCTGCCCCGACAGCCCGGTCGCGAACTGGTCGAGATTGGTCTTGCCGACCGGAATCGCGCCGGCCGCGATCAATCGCTCGACGACGGGCGCGCTGCGATCCGGCGTGTACGCATAGGCCGGACAGGCCGCCGTCGTCGGAATGCCGGCGAGGTCGATGTTGTCCTTGATCGCGAACGGCACGCCGTAGAGCGGCAGCGATGCGATGTCGCGCCCGGCCAGCGCGTCGGCGTAGGCCGTCATCTCGGCGTGCGTCAGCGGCCGGATCCACGCATGATGCGGATCGCCCGCGTCGAAATGCGCGGCGATCGCGTCGACGAGCGCGTGCGGCGTCAGGGTGCCCGCCTCATAGCGCGCGCGCAGCGCGGCGATCGAGCCCGGCCCGGGCAGCGGCGAACGTTGTGTCGTGCTCATGCGACCTCCTCGGCGGCGCCGGTCTTCTGCACCATCAGCCGCTGGCCGGCCACGACCGCCGCGCCCGGCGCGCAATCGATCGTCTCGATCGTGCCGTCTTCCATTGCCGTCACCGCCACCTCCATCTTCATCGATTCGACGATCGCGACGACCTGCCCTTCGGTCACACGCTCGCCGGGTTCGACCAGCACCTTCCACACGCTGCCCGACACGTCCGCGGCAATCGCGCGCTGCGTATCGTCGAGCGCGGCCGTTTCCCGCGCCGCCTGCGCGTCGCCCTGCTCCGCTTCGCCGACGTACTCCGCGTGCCCGGCCGCCCGCCACCGCTCGCGCTCGGCTTCGAACGCGGTTTGCTGCGCGGCCTTGAACGTCGCGATCGACTCCGCCTCGTCGCGCAGAAAGCGGTTGTACGCGCCCAGGTCGAACACGGATTCCTCGATCTTCAACGACGCGCGGCCCGCGATGAAATCCGCGCGCAGCGTGGCCAGCTCGGCCTCGCTGACTTCGTAGAAGCGGATCTCGTCGAAGAAGCGCAGCAGCCACGGCTTGCCGGCTTCGAACTCCCGCGTGGTGCGGTGACGGTTCCACATCTGGACGGTACGGCCGACGAACTGGTAACCGCCGGGCCCTTCCATGCCGTACACGCACAGATACGCGCCGCCGATGCCGACCGCGTTCTCGGGTGTCCAGGTGCGCGCGGGGTTGTATTTGGTCGTCACGAGCCGGTGCCGCGGATCGATCGGCGTCGCGACCGGCGCGCCGAGGTAGACGTCGCCGAGCCCCATCACCAGATAGCGCGCGTCGAACACGATGCGCTTCACGTCGTCGATGCTCGCCAGCCCGTTGATCCGCCGGATGAACTCGATATTGCTCGGGCACCACGGCGCATCGGGCCGCACCGACTGCATGTAGCGTTCGATCGCGATGCGCGTCGACGGGTCGTCCCACGACAGCGGCAAGTGCACGATGCGGTTCGGCACGCGCATGTCGGCCACGTCGGAGAGCTCCCGCTCCGCGGTCTGCAGATGCGCGAGCAGTGCATCGAGCGGCAGCACGCGTGCATCGAACTGCACCTGAAGCGAGCGGATGCCCGGCGTCAGGTCGAGCATGCCGGGCAACCGGTGCGCGTCGAGCCAGCACATGAGGGCGTGCACGCGAAAGCGCAGGTTCAGGTCGAGCACGAGCGGCCCGTATTCGACCAGCACGTTGCGATCGCCCGAGCGCCGGTAGACGACGCCGATGCCGCCGGCCGACGGGTCGCGATGCAGCACGCATTCGCCGGGCGTGGCGGAGGCAGCAGTGGCGACATCGCGCGTCGGTTGCGCGATCGCAGCAGCCGGCTTCCCGGCCGACGCGGCCGCGCGCACGAACTGCACGGTATCGCCCGGGCGCAACTGCCCGAGCTTCCACAGCTCGTCGCGCACGACCGTCACCGGGCACACGAAGCCGCCGAGGCTCGGGCCGTCCGGGCCGAGGATCACCGGCATGTCGCCGGTGAAATCGACCGCGCCGATCGCATACGCGTTGTCGTGGATGTTCGACGGATGCAGGCCGGCCTCGCCGCCGTCCGCGCGTGCCCATTGCGGCTTCGGTCCGAGCAGCCGGACGCCGGTGCGGCTCGAGTTGTAGTGGACCGTCCACTGCGTGCCGTAGAGCATCGCGATGTCGTCCGGCGTGAAGAAGTCCGGCGCGCCGTGCGGGCCGTCCAGCACATCGAGCGTCCACGCATGCGTCAATGCGGGAATGTCGTCTTCGGCCAGCGTCGCGCCGGCGTCGCCGCGCCCCGCGTCCGCGTGCAGATGCAGCACGTCGCCCTTGCGCAGCGCGCGCCCCGCGTGACCGCCGAACTGGCCGAGGGTGAAGGTCGCCTTGCTGCCGAGATAGTCGGGCACCTGCAGCCCGCCCTTCACGGCCAGGCACGCGCGCACGCCCGCGCCCGTCACGCCGCCGAGCTTCAGTACCGTGCCCGGTCGGGCGCGCAGCACCTGCCAGAACGGCGCGGGCTCGCCGTCGAGCGTTGCCGCGAGCGGCGCACCGCCGAGCACGAACAGCGTCGCGGTGTTGAAGCGCAGCGTCGCGCCGACCATCGTGAATTCCAGCCCGGCCGCGTCGCGTGCGTTGCCGAGCAGCGCGTTGGCGAGATCGAACGCGCGATCGTCCATCGGACCGGACGGCGGCACGCCGACGCTCCAGTAACCGACGCGCCCGGGCGCCTGCTGCACGGTGGTCTGCACGCCGCCGTCGAGCACGTCGATCGTGTGCGGCGCGAATGCGAAGCGCGACAGGAACGCCGTCGTCGGCGCGCCGCGCGCGAACGTGTCCGAGCCGGCAATCGCGCGCAGGTAGTCGAGGTTGGTTTCGATCCCGTACAGCTCGGTCCGCGCCAGCGCGGCCTGCAGTGCCGCCAGCGCGTCGCGGCGCGTATCGCCGCGCACGATCAGCTTCGCGAGCAACGGATCGTAATGCGCGCTGACCTCGGTGCCCGCGTCGATCCAGCCGTCGACGCGCACGTCGTCCGGAAAGGCGACATGCGTGAGCACGCCGGCACTCGGCTGGAACTGCTTGTGCGGATCTTCCGCATAGAGCCGCACCTGGATGCTCGCGCCGCGCGGCGCGACGGCGAGTGTGTCGAGCGGCGGCAGGTCGCCTTCGGCCTGCAGGATCATCCATTCCACGAGATCGATGCCGGTGACTGCTTCGGTCACGCAATGTTCGACCTGCAACCGCGTGTTCACTTCCAGGAAATAGAACCGGCGCGCGTTCGCGTCGAACACGAACTCGACCGTGCCGGCCGACGCGTAGCCGACCGCGCGGGCGAGCCGCACCGCGCTCGCGTGCAGCGTGTCGCGCTCGGCATCGGTCAGGTCCGGCGCGGGTGTCTCCTCGATCACCTTCTGGTTACGGCGCTGCACGGAGCAATCGCGTTCGCCGAGCGCGATCGCGCCGCCGCGGCCATCGCCGAAGATCTGCACTTCGATATGCCGCGCGTGCTCGACGAATTTCTCGAGATACACGCCCGCATGCGCGAAGTTCGCCTTGCCGAGCCGCACGACGGATTCGAAGGCCGCCTCGAGCTGCGCGGCGTCACGGCACAACGACATGCCGATCCCGCCACCGCCGGCCGTACTCTTCAGCATCACCGGATAGCCGATCGCACCGGCTTCGGCAAGCGCCGTCGCCACGTCGTCGAGCAGGCCCGTGCCCGGCAGCAGCGCGACACCCTGTGCGGCCGCGAGCGCGCGCGCGGTGTGCTTGAGGCCGAACGCGCGCATCTGGTCGCCGCGCGGCCCGATGAAGCGCACGCCCGCCGCTTCGCATGCATCGGCGAAACCGGCATGCTCGGACAGGAAGCCGTAGCCGGGATGCACGGCCTGCGCGCCGGTCTCGCGCGCGGCGGCGAGGATCGCCGCGACGTTCAGGTAGCTCTCCGCCGCCGGCGCGGGGCCGACCCGCACGGCTTCGTCGGCGAGCGTCACGTGACGCGCGTCGCGGTCGGCGTCCGAGTAGATCGCGACCGACGCAATGCCGAGCCGCTTCAGCGTCCGGATCACGCGGCACGCGATCTCGCCGCGGTTCGCAACGAGGACTTTGGCGAATCTCATTCGGCCTCCCACACGGTGAGACGCACGGGCGTCGGGTTGTAGCCGTTGCACGGGTTGTTCAGCTGCGGGCAGTTCGAGATCAGCACGGTGACGTCCATCTCCGCGCGGATCTCGACGTACTTGCCGGGCGCGGAAATGCCGTCCTCGAACGTCAGCCCGCCGAGCGGCGTGACGGGTACGTTCATGAAGAAGTTGACGTTGCCGACGAGGTCGCGCTTGGTGAGCCGCGCGCCCGTGCCGCACGTGCAGTGCGCGATTGCATTGAGGAAGCTGTCGCGGCAGTTGTGCATGTGCCGCTTGTCGAGCGCATAACGCACCGTGTTGCTCTCGGCCGCGCATGCGCCGCCGAGCGTGTCGTGACGCCCGCACGTATCGGCGACGATCGTCGCCATCGCGTTGCCCCGGCTCGACAGCAGCACGCTGCCGGCGCTCAGGTACAGGTTGCGCTGCGCGCGGATCGTGTCCTGCGCGCTGTAGCGCTCCTCGGGGTCGTCGGACCGGTAGAACAGCGTGTCGACGGCCTGGTTGCCTTCGAGGTCGAGGATGCGGAAGACCTGCCCGCGCTTCAGGTCGTGCAGCCACGGTTCGCCCGCGTTCAGCGTGATGTCGTGGATCGCGTCGCGCGGGTCGAGGCGGCTTTCGATGATCGGCATGGTGCGGCTCCTTACGCGAACAGGCGGTCGGTGTTGGTGAAGCCGCGCATGTTCTCGGCGCACGCGCGCCGGCACGGATCGTCTTCGGGGGCGGCGGCGTCCGCCGGATACGCGCGGTATGCGATCAGCTTCACCGGCTTCGGCGCATAGTCCGCGCGCGGATCGAGCGGATGCGGCGCGGTCGAGAATGCCGCGAGCGTGTTCATCTCGAAGCGCAGGTCGACGGCACTGCCGGCCGTCGAATGGCCGGGGACGAAATCGAGCGTGCCGTCGTCCGCCGTCTCGAGCTTGCTGAAGAAATTGACGTTCGCGACGAGGTCGCGCGCCGACAGCCCGTACTTCGCGAGTTCGAGCACGAGGCTGTCGCGGCCGTTGCGGATCATCGCGTTGCGATCGGCCTGGTACGTCGTCGTGCCGTACTTGTGTGCGAACAGGCGCGCGTCGCCGACGCCGCCGAGCGGGTCGTGCCAGCCGAGCGTGTCGGCCGTGATCGACGCGATCACGCGCCCCATGTCCGTGTACAGCGCATGGCCGCGCGTGAGATGCGCGGTGTGCTGCGCCTTCAGCGTATCGGCCATGTTGTAGCGTTCGAGCGGGTCTTCCTGGCGATGAAATACGGCGGATAGATTCGCGCCGCCTTCGACATCGACGATGCGCAGCGCGAGGCCGCGGCGCAGGATGCCGGACCAGTGGGTGCCGGCGGGAATCAGCGTTTCCCACGCGACATGCGGTGGTGGGGCGAGGACGGCTTGGGGGCTCGGCGACATGGCGGCTCCGTGGTCGGTTGGATAAAAGGCGTGAGAGGGCGACCGAACGACATCGCGACCTCCCGGGCTTTTATCCCTCCGTGGAGCCTCGCCGTTGCCTCGTATCGAGGCGAAGGCAAGACCGGATTGCTCTCGGACCAGGCATCGTGCGGCGCGAACGCCGCATGACCGGAACCCTAGCGATCCTGAAGATGATGCAAATTGCTTCGCACCTCTCGGGCAACGATCTAGCGAGTTGCGTGCCAGCCTCGACGAAACGGCTGCACAACGCGGTGCGGCGGCCCGCACGTGCACCGCCTGCACGACATGGCGGCGGCCCCGTGCCCTCGCGGCGGGCGTGCCGCGCACCAGGCGAACGCGATCCCGCACCGGTGCAGTGCGTGTCGCATGCGCATGCACGGCACGATCCGCAGTGGCATGGGCATTGCATCGATGGCGGCACCTTCACTCGACATCCGACCGCTCATGAACAAGCTCGACCTGCTCCGGCGCGTGCTGACAGCCCTCTTCTCCGCCCGCTTCATCGAACTGCAACGCGCCGCACGCCGCCGCTGAGCCGACCTCGTCGCACGTCGTTGGCACGGTTTTCGCTCGGCATGACGCCGAGAGGTGCGGCGGCGTCGCATCTTAGGGGTGCTAGGGTTCCGGTTCATCGAACGTCTGGTCCGAGAGCAGCCCGGCACGGGTTCGTCCGATCGCGAGAGCGGACGCGCACGCGCTACACGGCGGGACAAAAGCCCGGGAGACTGGCGATGGCAACGGCCATCGCGCCTCTCCGTGGCCGCTTCGTTCGTTCCGCATCCGCAGGAACCGGCTACGCAGCCGGACCGTGCTCCTGCACGGTCCGTATCGACGATCCCGATCCCGGTCTCCTGGAGAAACACGATGACCCGTCCCGCCTCGGCACTCCGCCGCCTGCTGTCCTTCCGTTCCACCCGTCGTGCATGGGGTGCCGCCGCCACGGCTGCGGCGCTGCTCGCGGCGCCCGCCGTTCACGCGGCGGCGCCGCTGAAGATCGGCTACAGCGACTGGCCCGGCTGGGTCGCATTCCAGGTCGCGCTCGACAAGGGCTGGTTCAAGGAGGCCGGCGTCGACGTCGATTTCGAATGGTTCGATTACTCGGCGTCGCTCGACGCGTTTTCCGCGGGCAAGCTCGACGCGGTCGCGGCAACCAACGGCGATGCGCTCGTGACGGGCGCATCCGGCGCGAAGAACGTGATGGTCCTGCTGACCGACTATTCCGCCGGTAACGACATGATCATCGCGAAGCCGCCGCTGCGCAGCGTCGAGGGGCTGAAGGGCAAGAAGGTCGGCGTCGAGCTCGGCCTCGTCGATCACCTGTTGCTCGAGACTGCGCTGCAGAAGCACGGATTGAAGGATGGCGACGTGACGCTGGTCAATGCGAAGACCAACGAACTGCCGCAGGTGCTCGGCTCGTCGGCCGATATCGCCGCCGTCGCCGCATGGCAGCCGAACGCAAACGAGGCGTTGAAGCGCGCACCGGGCGCACGCGCGATCTTCACGTCGGCCGACGCGCCGGGGCTGATCTACGATGCGATCACGGTCGCGCCCGCAAGCCTCGCCGCGCGCCGGGCCGACTGGGCCAAGGTGATCAAGGTCTGGTACCGCTGCGTCGCGTACATCAACGACCCGAAGACGCAGGCCGATGCGGTCAGGATCATGTCCGCGCGCGTCGGGCTCACGCCGGAGCAATACCTGCCGCTGCTGAAAGGCACGCACCTGCTCGACGAAGCAGCCGCGAAGCGTGTGTTCCGCAAGGGCGACGGTCTCGATTCGATCTATGGGTCGACGCGCAACGCGAATGCGTTCAACGTGCGCAACGGCGTGTACAAGCAGTCGCAGAATGTCGATGCGTATATCGATCCGCAATTCGGGATGTCGAACTGACCGTTGCGTGCGGTCGGAATTTTGACGGCTCGCTCAGGGTAGCGCCTGTTCACGCTGATGGCAGGCTTGCGCTGGGCCCGGAAGGGCCGAGCGCAAGGATTGCGACGACCAACGGAAGTCCCCGTGGGGCGAAGCGAATACTCGACGTATTCGCGAGGAGCACGACGCGGCGATCGGCCCTTCTGGGGGCCAGCCCCACGAATGAATTTTTTAAACAGGGGGACGTGCCTCTTTTCCATCATTTCGCTCATTCTCCCCAATCGTTTCTCAAACAAAAATTGATTGATTTGGCGAAACCGCATTCGCATACTGCGCAAGCTTCGTTCGCAATGCGTTGTCGTTGTCCTGAATCGGTCCCGACGCGCTGTGCCAGCGGCAATCGGGATCGATATCGCGCGGTTTCCACTCTCTCGATGGAGAAACGTCATGGGCGTTACCGTCATTCCCCGGCTGCTCGGCCTGAAGAACGAGAAGAAGATTGCCACCACCGTTGGCGAAGCCCGGTTGCGCGGGATCAACTACCGGCATCCCGATTCCGCGCTGGTGTCCTATCCGGTCGCCGCCGCCGGGCCGTTGGGCACGCTGCCCGCCGGCAACTACAGGATCGCCATCGTCGGCGGCGGAGCAGGCGGCATCGCCGCACTCTACGAACTCGGCCGGCTCGCGGCGACGCTGCCGGCAGGAAGCGGCATCGACGTGCAGATCTACGAAGCCGATCCCGATTCGTTTCTTCATGACCGGCCGGGAATCAAGGCGATCAAGGTGCGCGGGCTCAAGGCCGGAAGAGTGTCGGCGGCGCTCGTTCACAACGGCGATCCCGCCAGCGGCGACACGATTTACGAAGTCGGCGCGATGCGCTTTCCGGAAATCGCCGGATTGACCTGGCATTATGCGTCCGCCGCATTCGGGGACGCGGCACCGATCAAGGTATTTCCGAATCCGGGCAAGGTGCCGACCGAATTCGTGTTCGGCAATCGTGTCGATCGTTACGTCGGGATCGATCCGAAAGACTGGGAAGATCCGGATTCGCCGACGTTGAAGGTACTGGGTGTCGTCGCCGGCGGGCTGGTGGGCAACCCGGAAGGCGAGAATGTCGCGATGTATCCGATCGCCAACGTGGATCCGGCCAAGATCGCGGCGATCCTGAATGCGGCTACGCCGCCGGCCGACGCCCTCGAGCGGATTCAGACGAAGTACTGGCCCGAGTTCATCGCGCAATACGATGGCCTGACGCTCGGCGCGGCCGTCCGCGAGATCGTGACGGTTGCGTTCGAGAAGGGAACGCTGCCGCCGGTCGACGGTGTGCTCGACGTCGATGAATCGATCAGCTACTACGTCGAGCTGTTCGGCCGCTTCGGCTTCGGCACCGGCGGCTTCAAGCCGCTGTACAACATCTCGCTGGTCGAGATGATGCGGCTGATCCTCTGGGACTATTCGAACGAATACACGCTGCCGGTCACGGAAAACGTCGAGTTCATCCGGAATCTGTTCCGCAAGGCCCAGGACGTCGGCGCCGGCAAGCTGGCCGTCCAGGTTCGTCAGGAACGCGTCGCGAACGCCTGCCATTCCGGCACCGCGTCGGCGCGCGCGCAACTGCTGTCATACGACAGCCATAACGCCGTCCACGCCGAAGCCTACGATTTCGTGATTCTCGCCGTCCCGCACGATCAGTTGACGCCGATCGTCAGCCGCAGCGGCTTCCAACATGCGGCCAGCCTGAATCTGGGGGACGCGGGCCTGGGCCTCGAAACGCATACGTACAACCAGGTTTATCCGCCGCTGCTGCTGAGCGATAACAGCGCCGCCGCGAACGCCCGGATCGTCACGGCGATCGGCCAGCTTCACATGGCGCGCTCGTCGAAGGTGTTCGCCACCGTCAAGACCGCCGCGCTCGACCAGCCGTGGGTCCCGCAATGGCGCGGCGAACCGATCAAGGCCGTCGTCTCCGACAGCGGCCTCGCGGCGAGTTATGTGGTACCGAGCCCGATCGTCGAAAACGGCCAGGCGCCCGAGTATTCGAGCCTGCTCGCCAGCTACACGTGGGAAGACGATTCGACCCGGCTTCAGCACGATTTCGGGTTGTATCCGCAAAACCCGGCAACCGAGGCCGGTACGGCGGACGGGATGTACCGGACGATGGTGAATCGCGCGTATCGGTACGTGAAGTACGCGGGCGCGTCGGATGCTCAACCGTGGTGGTTCTATCGGCTGCTCGCGGAAGCACGCACGGCGGACCGCTTTGTGTTCGACTGGACGACCAACAAGACGGCCGGCGGCTTCAAGCTCGACATGACCGGCGACCATCACCAGAGCAACCTGTGCTTCCGGTATCACACGCATGCGCTCGCCGCGTCGCTCGACAACCGCTTCTTCATTGCCAGCGACAGCTACAGCCACCTCGGCGGCTGGCTCGAAGGCGCGTTCATGAGTGCAATGAATGCGGTGGCGGGCCTGATCGTGCGCGCCAATCGCGGCGACGTGAACGCGCTGTCCAGTGCCGCGCGTCCGCTCGTGACCGGTTTGCGGCCCGTCGTGAAGGTTCCCGCAGCGGAGCTGGCCACCAGCAAGTAATCCGCGAACGAAGAGACGCGCGCGTCGCGCGTCATCATGCGCCCGCCGCACGGCGGGCGCGTTTCAGATGGATCGAAACAGGGTGCGCGGCCGGACGGCGGAATCGGTGTATCCGGATTAGCGCTCGCTCACCTTCACGCGCGGCAGCCATTCCGCCTCGGCACCCTGCGTGCCTTTCAATTGGGCGGGAATCGCGTCTTGCACTTGCGCGTCGTGGCGGCGTACCGCCTCGGTGTCGAGATGACGGCCGTCGAACGTCGATTGGCGACGGGTAATCATGTTGATGCGAAGGCGTTTTGCCGCCATGGTCGGTCTTCCTTGAAAAATCGGCACCCCGCCGACTGGCGAAGTGCAATAGATGTACGTGAGAAAGATGTCGCCAGGATGACGTGATGTGAAACACACGTCTCCCGCCATCCTACGGCGGCGGCGCATGCACCGCAATGACTTCGAGCAAGCATCGCAGTTCACTTCTCCGCGATCCGCCTGCCGTCCGGACTGAAAGTCGTTTCAAGGAAGGCAACGATGCGCGCCGCACGATCGACACGCTCCGCACTGGGTGCGGCGTCGAGGTACAACAGGTCGAAGGCCTGCCGGACGTGACGCCGTTCAACTTCGACCGCATCTGACCGCGCCGGCCGGGCCTTGATCGGGCCGCCGTTATAATCGGTGCGACTCTGCGGCGGCCGCGCTTGTCGGCTGCCGGCTACACGCCGGGATGATTTCCCTTTCGGGTGCGACGCGCTCGAGGATTCCTTTCTCCCAGAGCGTGAAGCGCGTTGCGCCATTCCCCGCGCCCGCCATTCGTGCCCGGCCGGGCAACGAATGGTGACTGCGCGAGTTGCTTCAGATATGACGGTTTCCCGTGATGCCACCGGGTTCACGGGAATCCTCGACAAAAAAGACAGAGGGCCTCGCCGATGCCGGTTTCCACTGGTTTTGACCGCAACGCATTCAGGGCGTATCCGCTGGACGGCGCGCTGCTGCGCTTTCACCCCGCGACAGGAACGCACGTCCGGGTCGAGAACGCGTCGACCCGCCACTTGCGGCGCCTCGCACCCCGGGTCGTGATGTTCGGGATAACGAACAAGTGCAATCTGTCTTGCGACTTCTGCTCGCGTGATGTGCGGCGCGACAGTGCCTGGTCCGTCGAGTCGGCCGCTAACGTCCTTCGCGGCCTCGCCGCGGGAGGCACGCTGGAAGTCGCCTTCGGCGGCGGAGAGCCGTTCGCGTTCCGTGGATTCGCCGAGCTGATCGACATCCTTCATTGCACTACGCCGCTTGCACTGAACGTCACGACCAATGGAACGCTGATCCGGCGCAACACGTTTGCGCCCTACGCGGGCCGCTTCGGCCAGGTTCGCGTCTCGCTCTACGACGACGTGCGCTGGCGCGACGCGGGCGCGGTCCTGTCGGAATACGGGCAAAGGTGGGGCGCCAACCTGATCGTCGACGACGCGGTACTGCCAGGCCTCCCCGCACTGCTGGCCGAACTGGCCGCGCTGGGTTGTCAGGATGTCTCGTTGCTGTCGTACATCGGCCCCGATTTGCGCAGGCACCTTTCGCCGAGGGGGCGCGCGCAGCTCGCGGCCATCGTGCAGGATTCGCCGATCGTCTGCCGCCTGTCGGTGTGCTTCGGCGACGCGGTGCCCGTATCCAGATTGTTCGACGGAGCCGATGGCAGTGGCGACTGCGGCGCGGGGCTCGACTTCGTCTCCATCACGCCCGATCAGCGCATGCAGGGCTGTTCGTTCCAGGACGGCGGCCTGCCTGCCGCCAGTGCGGAGGACATCTTGCACGGGTGGCGCAACGCGCGTCCGTACCTGGAGCAACCAAGCGTGCGGCGCGGTTGCGCACGTCGCGGCGCAGATGCCGGTCGAACCCGGTCAACGCCACCGGTCAGCGTGTGGCAGGCATTCTCCGGCAACAACAGCGGCGAGTGCGTGATGGTCGCGAAATTCGAGACCATCGCGGATGCGGACGCCTACCTCGCACAACTGCTGCCGTCATGGGCGCCCGATGCCGAGTATTCGTCCGAGTGGAAGCGCCTGTTCAAGGAAGAAGCGGTCGCGGGGCCGGGCTTGTCGGGCGGAGGGTCGCCTCGCGAGCTGGCGGCGATCGGCCGCTCGGTGATCGCGACGGGATACGAGGCAGACGACCTGTTTCCGGAATTGCGTGCGCTGGCCTGGAAGAAAGGCGCATACGTGGTGCCCGACGGCATCCACGCCCACGACGTGTTCCTGCTGGCCGCGGTGCGTGCGTCAGGCGCGGACGACGCACGCGATCTGGCCGCCCGGAAGCCCCATCCCGCCGCCAGGACCTGGCTGCATGGAGAGGTCGTCCTCGTCACGCTCGAGCTGCAGGGTGACGGCGCTCCAGGTGAACTCGTCGAGATCCGGCAACTGCTCACCGACTATTGCGCCGGTCGCCCGCTCGCCGCGGAACTCGTGTTCGACGACATCGACGACGCGGCCATGCTGTCGGTCAAGAAGCGGCTCGGCGCGGAAATCGGTAGAACGCCAAGGCTTGCACTGCATTTCGGCTCGCGCGAGGATTCCGCCGAGCGCGCGGTTCGATTCGCGCAAATGATCGTGGAAGGCCAGGCCAACGTCGCCGGCACGTGTGTGCTGGTATCGGGAATCGAGCGGCGCAAGCGGCTCGCGGTGCTCGCCTATCGGCAGGGTGCGCATGTCGGCGCCATCGACGGCCCGGAAGTGCGCGTCAGCGCCTGGTTTTTCGTGCGTGATGCCGCACCCCGGAAAGGCCGGCGCGCGGAACCCGGCGAGATCGATATCGGCCTGGTTCGCGAAGCGCTTCACCAGCGCTTTCCGGGCGGCGTTCGCATCGAAGTCAAGGCGGGATATCGTCGGGGTATGGCCTTCGTGAACATCGTCACCGCGGACCCCGGATATGCTTTCGGTCAACTCGAGCAGCTTGCGGCGTCGTTCGATGCGAGGCTCGGCATCGGGGTGCACGAGGTCGATCCGCTGGCGTTTGCCGTTCGACGCGTGATCGCGGACGTGTATTCCTGACCTTCAACGCAACCCGCCGGGCGCGCGCAATCGTCTTTCTGGAATGCGCGTTTTCGGCCCTCAATCGATCCGGGTATCCCGCAGTCCGGTCGCGTCGCCGTCGCTCACGCCCGCCTGCCCGTAGCCTGCGCCGCCAACGCGGCCCGCTCGATCCAGCGGATGGCCGGCGCATCGTGCTCGCCCGGCGCGGGCCTGCCGATCAGGAAGCCCTGCACCTCGCGGCAACCCGCATCGGTGATGCACGCCAGTTGCTCCTCCGTCTCGACGCCTTCCGCGACGGTCGTCACGCCGAGACGCTTGCCGAGATCGGCCACCGCGCACACGACGGCCGCGCAGTCCGGTCGCGAGATCGCATCGCGCACGAAGCTGCCGTCGATCTTGATCTTGTCGAACGGAAACGCGCGCAGATGCGCGAGCGACGAGAAGCCCGTGCCGAAATCGTCGAGGGCGACGCGCACGCCCATCGAACGCAGCGCGCGCAGGTCCGCGATCGCCTTGCCCTCGTCATGCAGCAGCGCGGTTTCCGTCACCTCGATTTCCAGCCGGTCGGGCGTGAGGCCGGCGCCGGCCAGCGCCGCCGCGAAGGCCGGCACGATCGTGCCGTGGCCGAGCTGCGCCGCCGACACGTTCACGGCGACACGCGCGCCATCCGGCCAGCGCGCCGCCTCCCGGCAGGCATGGTCGAGCACGAAGCGGCCGAGCCGGTCAATCAGGCCGCCGCGCTCGGCCATCGGAATGAAGTAGCCCGGCGAAATCCAGCCGGAGCGCGGATGATGCCAGCGCAGCAGGGCCTCGCGCGTCGTCACCCGGCGGGTACGGACATCGACGATCGGCTGGTAGAACACGTACAGCCCCTGGTTCTCGTCCAGCGCGACGCGCAGCTTCGATTCGAGCGCGATCCGCTCCTGCGCGCGCGTTTCCATGTCCGGCGAGAACATCCGGTACGTCCCCTTCCCGGCTTTCTTCGCCGCATAGAGCGCCATGTCCGCGCGTGACAGCAGCACGCCGGCGTCGTTGCCGTGATGCGGCGCCAGCACGCAGCCGATCGACGCGCCGATGCGGAACTGTCGCTCGGGCGACGGCGCATAGGGCGCGACGAGCGTGTCGACGAGCCGCGCGGCCGCGCCCATCGCGCCGTCCGCGTGGGTGTCGCGCAGCAGCACCGCGAACTCGTCGCCGCCGATGCGCCCGAGCATCATCCCCGGCTCGGGACACTGCCCGCGAAGGCGTTCCGCGACCTGGCGCAGCACCTCGTCGCCCGCCGAATGCCCGCACGCGTCGTTGATCAGCTTGAAGCCGTCGAGGTCGATGAAGAGCAGCCCGAGCGTCTTGTCGGAGCGGCGCAGGCTCGCGTCGAATTCGGCGAGGAAGGTTGCGCGGTTCGGCAGGCCGGTGAGCGAATCGTGATGCGCGAGCTGGTGGATGCGCGCTTCCGCCTCGGCCTGCTGCGTGACGATCGACCACGAAAGCATCGGGCCGATATAGCGCCCCTCGGCATCGCGCCCCGCCGAGACCTGGAAGTCGAGCACTTCCGGCCCGAGCCGCACGCGGCCGCGATGCGGCAGGTTCGCCGGATCGGCGAGCAGGCGGCGCTGGTGCTGCGGGTGCGGATGGAAGAAGTCGATCGACGCGCCGAGCGCATCGTCCGCACGAATCGGCAGCAAATGCTCGATCGAGCGCAGCAGGTTTCGCGACGCCGTGTTCAGGTAGTTGATGCGGAACGTCTCCGGGTCGGCCGTCATCACGGCCAGCGGCATGTCGTCGATCATCCGCATCAGCCGCGTCTGCGCCTGCTCGCGCATCCGCGATTCGGCCTGCGCGTCGACGGTGCGCACGAAGCCCCGGTAGTTGACCGAGATGACGGCGATCAGCGCGGCCGACACGAAAGCCATGTTGACCGCGGTGGCGACGAGCGTCGGCTGGCCCGTCGAGAGGAAGAACGCGATGAACGCGGCGTTGACGATCACGGCCACGATCAGCGCGGCCGTGCGCAGGTACATCAGGCTGAAGATGCAGCCGATCACAGTGATCGCCATGTAGAACGCGACCTGGGCCTTTTGCCACGCGTCGCCGTACGGGAACAGCAGCAGCGCCCAGAGGGTGAACGTCACCGCGATCGGGATCACCAGCCAGTTCGTCATCGTGAGCGCACGCGACACGGTGTCCGGCGTCGGCTCCACCAGCCGGGCGCGGCGCCAGTGCAGCAGCCGCGCGAGCGACACGAGCGTCATTGCGGCCGGCATCGCGACCGACAGCCACCACGGCGTGCTGCGCAGGTGCGTGACGGCGAGGCTCCAGGTGCTCGAGATGAGGATCAGGTACATCACCGGGAGCTGGCCGGCGAATACCCGGAATTGCGCCGCGAGCAGGTCCGGGTTCCGGGCCGGCGCCGCGATGCTTGCCAGTCTGACCATCCGTGCGTAGTGGGTTTTCATGTGAGCCTGCCTGCTGCAACCCGCGTGCGGATTGCCGTATCCGGCGTCGTCGGTTACCGGCGCGGGCCCGGATCCAGCTCGGCCGTGACGGCCGATCCGGACGCGGGAACCGTCGCGCTGGCGCGGTTGCTGCCGGTCAGCGCGATCTGCCCGCTGCCGACAATCTCGTTGAGTGGTGCGGGCCTGCCGAGCAGGAAGCCCTGCGCTTCGTCGCAGCCTTCGTCGGCCAGCAGCACGAGCTGGTCGCGCGTCTCGATGCCTTCGGCCAGGATCGGAATGCCCAGGCTCTTGCCGAGCGCGAGCACGGCGCGGATGATCGCGCGATCCTGCGGTTTCGCTTCCGCGTCCGCGACGAACGACTGGTCGAGCTTGATGCGGTCGAACGGGAACGAGCGCAGCGTGTCGAGCGACGAATAGCCGGTACCGAAATCGTCGAGCGCGATGCTCACGCCCAGCGCCTTGATCTGCCGCAGCGTGTCCAGCGCGCGCTCGCGGCCGGCGAAGATCGTCGATTCGGTCAGCTCCAGCTGCAGGCGCGACGCCGGCAGGCCGGTTGCCTCGAGCACGTCCGCCACGAGCGCCGTCAGGTCCGCGTGCATGAACTGCACGGCCGATACGTTCACCGCGACCGTATAGGGCGGCTCCCACGTGGCCGCCCGCGCGCATGCCTCGCGCAACACCCATGCGCCGATCTCCAGGATCACGCCGTTCTCCTCGGCGAGCGGAATGAACTCGGTGGGCGGGATCGTGCCGAGCGTCGCATGCTGCCAGCGCAGCAGCGCCTCGTAGCCGCGGATCTCGCCGGTCGTCAGCGACGTCTGCACCTGGTAGTGGATGCTCAGCTGGTTGTCGGCCACCGCGCGGCGCAGGTCGGCCGCGAGGCTGCGGCGCGCGCGGACGATCAGGTCCATCGCCGGCTCGTAGAAGCAGATCGATTGCGCGACGCTGCCCTTGGCACGGTACATCGCGAGGTCCGCGTTGTTGATGAGGATCGCCTTGGTGGCGGCGTCGTCCGGGTAGATGGCCACGCCGAAGCTCGCGCCCGGCACGACCTCGTAGTCGTCCAGACTGACCGGCTTGTAGAGCGCCGGCTCGAGCCGTTCGAGCAGATCCATCAGGCGGGTGTCGTCGCCCATCCGGCAGAGTGCCGCGAATTCGTCGCCGCCGATGCGGGCGACGAATTCGCCTTCGCGCAGCACGTTCGACATGCGCCGCGCGAGGATGCGCAGCACCTCGTCGCCGGCGTGATGGCCGCGCAGGTCGTTGATTTCCTTGAAGCGGTTCAGGTCGATGCCGATCAGCGCGAGCTTCGTGCCCTGCTCTTGCGCCAGCGCGATTTCGAGGTCCAGCCGCTCGTTGAAGCTCGCCCGGTTCGGCAGGCCGGTCAGCATGTCGCTCAGTGCCAGCCGGCGCAGGTGCTCGAGCGATTCGGCCCGCACGTTGCTGTCGATCACGTAGCTCACGAGCCCCGTGCAGACGATCACGAGCGACGTACCCGCGACCGCCAGCGCGAGCGGACGCAGCGTGTTCACGTCGGTCCACGCGCCGTCGAGCGTCAGCGGCGTGATGCGCAGCGCGGACATCCCGGTGAAATGCAGCGCGAGGATCGCGAGCGACAGCACGCCGGCCATCTGGTTGACCGCGTGCGGCGACGGCCGCAGCGCGAGGTGCAGCGCGAGCGCCGCGAGGGTCATCGCCAGCAGCACCGACGCGACCAGGTAGCCGATGTCCCACGACACGATGCCCTCGACCCGCCACGCGAGCATGCCGGTGTAATGCATCAGCACGATCGCGACGCCGACGATCGCGCCGCCGAGCGCGGGCGCGATCCTGACGATGCGGCAGGTCGTCAGCGCGAAGCCGATCGTGCTGCCGCCGACCGCGATGAGCAGCGACACGAGCGTGAGCGGCAGGTCGAATTGCACGGGCGCGCCGGCATCGAAGCCGAGCATCGCGATGAAGTGCGTGCACCAGATCGCCACGCCGGCCGAAATGGCCGTCAGCACCTGCCAGCCGAGCCGCTGCATGCCGGAGGTGTTCACCGTGCGCTGGAACAGGCGCGCGGTGACCCACGAACCGGCCCCGCACAACAGCGCGGCAAGCAGGACCAGCCAGTGATTGTGCCGATAAACGATGCACCCTAAAACTGTCGCCAAAACCTTTCTTCCCCTATCCGTCGCATGCGTGGATGCCGTTCCCGATCGAAACCGCGGGGCGATGCCGCTTCGATCAGGCGCGCCTTCCGGATATCGGCATGCGATGAATAAACTGAACGCCGCGCGGCGGCACGCAAACGATTGCCCGGAAGAAATTTTTTCTGGAAAAAGTGCCGGAACCAGACGGGGCGGGATATCGAAGGATCGGCCGATGGTTTGCCGATCGACCGCCGGGTGTGGGCGATGGGTGATACGGCTGGATTCCGCCGCGTTTCACCGTCGGGTTTCTTCCGGGTTCGTCACGGACGGCCGGAGAACGCGGCGCGGTGATCGAGGAAGGTGCGGCAGGTGCAACCATGTCGGCACGCCGTGCCGAAGAACGGGATATGCGGCTGGCGGGACAACAACCGGATTCCAAAGATCGACACGCGTGCGTCATTTGCCCGGGCGTCGCGTGGCCTCGACCGGCTCTCCGTTCTCCGACACGAAATGCCGCCACGCGATCGATCCTCGGGCATTCAACGCACTGGCCCACACGCCATCAATTCACCCCGACCGCGCTCCACGCGCGAGCGACCGTAGCGCTTTCGGCCGAATTCGCGCCGTACAGGTCGTTCGCCGCCTGGATCGATGCACGCCGCGCGTTCGGGTAGCTGGAGTTCGCGTTCAGATACACGGTCAGCGTCCGGTACCAGATCTTGCCGGCTTTCTCGCGGCCCAGCCCGGTGAAGGTCGTGTCGCCGTTGCAGACCAGTTTCGCCTTCGTCAGGCCGGTATCGGTCGACGGCACCGTCGGGCCTTCCGCCAGCAGGTAGAACAGGCGGTTGCCGACGCCCGACGTGAAATGCGGATCGTGGCGCGGATTCGACCACGAGAATCCGCCGGACGGGTAACAGCTGAACGACCGGCCGTCGAGGTCCTGCTTGTACATCTTGCGCAGGCCGCCGCTCACCACGCGCGCCCCGATCACGTAGTTGCCGGGATCGTTCGGGTTGTTCGCGTAGTACTTGACGAGCGTGCCGAAAATGTCGGAAGTCGCTTCGTTCAGCCCACCCGCGTCGCCCGAATAGTTCAGGTTGGCCGTGGCCTCGGTCACGCCGTGGCTCATCTCGTGTCCGGCCACATCGACCGACACGACCGGCTTCGGCAGGCTCGTGCCCGGCTGGCCGTCGCCGTACACCATGATGTGCGACGGCATCCATGCCGCGTTCGCGCCGGTCGTGCCGCTGCCGGTGTCGAACACCACGTGCGCGAAACTCTTCACGCCGCGCCCGTCGTTGAAGATGCCGTTGCGGTTGTGCGTCGTCTTGTAGTAGTCCCAAGTTAATGCCAGACCGTAATCGATGTCGGCGGCGACGGTCTGCCGGTCGGTGGTCGCGTTGTTGCCCCACACGTTCGTGCTGCTCGTGAAGATCGGCAGGTCGGTCGCCTGCTCGACGTCCTCCGCGATCAGTCCGCGGCCGTCGTATACGGAGCCGCCGCCGCGATTCGGATCGAGCATCCGGTACGCGTTCGTGCCGGTCTGGTCGGTGGTCAGCGTCAGGTTGCCGTAGTACAGCGAGCGGCCGGTGCCGGTCGCGGCGGCGGTCTTGATCAGGTCCTGCGCATCGAGCACGGCGCCCGTGCGTGCGTCGACGTAGTACAGCACCGCATCGCCGTGCACGTCGTTCGACTTGCCGTATACGCGCACCGCGTAGGCCAGCGTCGGCGTGACGTCGCGTGCGAACACCACGAGCTCCGCGTCGTCGACGCGGCGCACGTCCGAGTTGAAACGCGCGGTCGCGATGCGCTTGACCCGGGCGTTGCCGATGTCGGGCGCGTTGCGTATCACGGAGCGGTTTCCGACCTTGCCGATCGTGCCGGCGAGATTGATCGGCGCGAGCTGGGTCACGCTCGCCTGCTTCAACTGCCCCTTGCTCGAATGGACGACCACGTCACCGCCGATCACGGGCAGGCCCGCGTAGAAGCGGTCGAAACGCACGTGCTCGGTGCCGTCGGGATCGACGATCACGTCGCGCACCTCGAACTGATCGCCGTCCGTCGGCGCACTCGCCTGCGGCCCTGCGAACTTCAACGTGCGTGCTGCGCCGCCAGCGGCCAGACTGAAGGCGGACGGGTTCTGCTGGATCAGTTGCAGTGCCTTGTCGACCGTAGCCGACTGGTCGCCGGCCTGGGCAAAAGCACTGAGACTCGCGACGGTAATCGCGGTGATGGACAGCAGGCGAGACAGTTTCTTCATGTAATCCCCCGGTTATGTATGGGTGATGTTCGAGGAATGCATCAAGTACAGACTTTGATCCAGGACATGTCACGAACTGCAGAGGGATGCTAGGAGGTCATTTTTATAATTACAAGATATTTTCTGACAGGTTAATAACTTCTTTCTTCGACGTTAATCAAGTCATGATTTGGTTATAAATCTGAAATGATCGCGTCGGTTGCGATGCCGGTTTCGGCAACGCGGCATCGGCGGAATGCGCGCGCCGAGCCCGCCGTTATTGGGGAAAGGCAGTGCGTGGGTCGGGCGGACGGAAGATGTGAAGCTCGAGGTAACGCGGCAGATGCTGTTTGCTTTATTAAATATTGATTTTGATTATTGCCATTCCAGGCACTCCGCCGGACTTTTTAATGCTTTGCCGATTCTCGCCCTTGATGACACTGCCTTTTAATTCGTAGTAAAAGCGTCGCAAGCGACGCGCGAGAACATGTTTTCTACGAATCATTTGTTTGAGCGGCACGGCACAGCCGGCAGCATGAGCGGGTCACACTGCCTCTCGCATCGCCCTGTCCGCGCGGCGTGAAGCGGACGCACGGTCGCACGCCGCTGTTTTCGCGAGAGAAGCATACGGCCGATGAACCATCCGTCGACGCCTGCCGCCTTACCTGCCCCGCACCTTGACCTGCACCACCAGCCACGTCAGTGCCCCCAGCACGAATACGGCGAGCGTCCACGTGCCGCCATGGTGCTGCAGCACCGCGGCCGTCGCGGCGATGCCCGCCAGTCCCTGCTGCAGGAAACCGCACAAGGCCATCGCATGCGCGCCATGTTCATGCGCATCGCTGACGGCGGTCGCCATGCTGTTCGGAAACAGCACCGCCTGGCCGAAGATCGCCAGGCAATACAGCGCGATGAAGATCCACAGCCCGGTGAAATGGGTCAGCAGGCCGCTCAGCCACGACACCAGCATCAACGTGGTTGCGAACGCAAGCAACGCGGCGCCGGCATGCATCAGCCGGACGCCGCCGAGCCGCCTCACGAGACGGTTGACCAGCATCGCCCCGCTGAAATAGGCCACGCCGAGCAGCAGGCCGATACTGCCGAAGCTCGTCACGGCCAGCTGGAAATGCTCCTGGAACACGAACGGGCTCACCTCCTGCAAGGTGACGGTCGTCGCGAACCCCAGCCCACCCGCGCAGGCTGGCCACAGGAAGCCCGGGCGCCGCAGCAGGAGCCAGTAAGTACCGGCCAGGCCCGACGGTTTGGCGGCACGGCTTCCCGCCTTCAACGGCAACGCGTAAGACAGCGCGACCGCCAGCGCGGCGACAGCGGCCATCAGCACGAAACCCGTTTGCCAATGACTGTATCGGCCGATGAGCCCGCCGATGAACTGGCCACCGCCCAGGGCCGTGATGAAGGCGATCGACAACACGGAGAGGCGTCTCGCCAGTTCGTCGCCGCGCCAGTTGTCGCGGACGATGATTCGGGCGATGATCGCCGCGCCGCCGCCGCCGATGCCCTGGATGGCGCGCAACACGAGCAGCGCCGGTGCGGCCGTGCAGTTGGCGAGCAGCAGGCTGCTGCCGATGAACAGCAGCAGCGAAATCAGCAGCGGGCCGCGCCGGCCCCAGCGTTCCGCGGCAGCGCCCCAGAATGGCACCGGCAGCGCGGCACCGATCACATAGGCCGAGATGGATAACTCGGCGCCGCCTTGCGTCATCTTCAACTCGCGCATGACGACGGGCAGCGACGGCAGGTACACCGTCGTCGCCATTTGCGCCATGAATACGACCAGGCACGCCAGCGCCATCAGGGGAGCGGCCGACGCCGCAGGTTCGCACGGCGCACCGGCGGCAAGAACGGGTTTGTCGCTCATGCCAGCCCTCGATCCGATCGGGACGCGCATCCGGTCGTTGCCCATTCGAGCGCACATGACGGGCGCCCGTCGCGGGCGCTATCCGCGTACATGCGCGTCTGAAATCCGGTTTCGGTCGCCATCGCTTCTCTCACGTTGTTTTTTTTCGGGGTTTGCCGCGATTGTGTGCGGCAAGACTGAAGCGGCTGATTGTACAAAGGTGCGGGAAACGAGTGGTAGACGCCGAATTCAAATGACCGTCGGGGAGCGGCGAGGGGCTCCCTGCGCCGCCCGGCGCGACAATGCAGGACGTGTGGTGCGGCAAGCCGGGCCATGGCCGGTACTCAATGACGAACCGCCGTCGAGCGACCGCTTCGCGCATGAGGCACAATAGCCGCCTTCGACATTCAACCGCGATCAAACCCATGCGCTTCGTCGTCGTCGGAACCAGCGGGGCGGGGAAATCCACCTTTTCCAGCGCACTGGCGAAAGCAGCGGGCTGCCCGTACATCGAGCTGGATCGACTCTATTGGGGCCCCGACTGGACAGCCGTGCCGCCGGAACAGTTCGAGCGCGCCGTGCGGGCCGCGACGGCCGGCGACCGATGGGTCGCCGACGGGAACTACGGCGCCGTGCGCGACGTGCTCTGGTCGAGAGCCACCCACGTGATCTGGCTCAACTTCGGGCGGCGGACGGTGTTCTCTCGGGTGCTCTGGCGCACGTTGAGCCGCGGGCTCATGCGCACCGAGCTTTCGCACGGCAACCGCGAGTCGCTGCGGATGGCATTTTCGCGAGAGTCGGTGCTGCTGTGGTCGTACACCACGTTCGCCAGGAATCGTGTCAAGTTCGCCAGCCTGCGCGACGACCCGAAATACGCGCATCTGCACTGGACGGAGATCACCCGGCCTTCGCGCACCCGCGCGGTCATCGACATGCTGGCTCGCGCCGGCCGTTGAGCGCGGCGCGACGCGCGTTTGCGCCGATGCGAACTCACTTCACGGCCGCATTGCCTCCGTCGGCGAACAGGGCCGAGCCGGTAACGAAACTGGCCATCGGGCTCGCCAGAAACAGCGCCGCGGATGCGATCTCGTCGGGGCGGGCGATGCGCTTCATCGCGTGGAGCCCGGCCGCCCATTCCTTCTGCTCGCGGTCTCCCCCCATCGCGGTGTCCACACCGCCCGGCAACAGTGCGTTTGCCCGAATCCCCCGTGCCGCGTAGTCCGCGGTGATGCCCTTCACCAGTCCCATCAAGCCGGCCTTGGACGCACCATACGCGGACATGCCGGGTAGCCCGACGCTGGTCCCGACGAAGCTGGACGTGAAGACGATCGAGCCGCCGCCGCGTTCGAGCATCGCGGGAATCTGGTTGCTTGCGCCCAGGAAGGCCGCCGTCAGATTGGTAGACAGCGTGTGCTGCCAATCGTCGAGCGAGATGTCCGCGAGCGGTTTGAGCGGCCCGACGGTTCCCGCGTTGTTGATCGCGATGTCGAGACCGCCGAACTCGCGCAGCGCCGTCGCGACGAGCCTTCGATGCGTATCGGCGTGACAGACGTCGCCGGCGCAGGCGAACGCCTGGCCGCCGTGACGACGAATCTCGCTGGCCACCTCGTTCAACGTGGATTCGCTTCGCGCGCCCAATACGATTGACGCGCCATGCGCCGCGAACATCAGTGCGATCGCCCGGCCGATTCCGGTGGAGGCACCGGTGACGATGGCGACTTTCCCTTCGAGTAAGGTCATCTTCTTCACATCCCGTGAGTGAGGTCAGTCACGGCAATGTAGGCGACCGTTTGCAGGCAGGCACTCCGTTTCTTGCTGTTGAAATCCGGTGCGACGGCATCGCGGGTGGTGCGGCACGGCCATGTCGCGCGCTGCGGCGATCTGCACGGGATGGAGATGCGCAGCCTTCCCGCCCTGCACGGTCATTGAAACGGCAGCCCGCGCCGGCACCCGAACGCGGTATGACGCTTGCCGGCGTCAGTCGTCGAACGTGCCTTGATATTCGGGAGCGGCATCCGCGCGCGTGTTCAGCTCGAACATCACGCCGCCCGGCGCGCGGCAGAAGAAACGCGAACCGCGCCCGTTGTTGAAGACGTCCGTCACCATCTCGACGCCCTCTTCCCTGAAACGTTCGAACGTCATGCGAACCGCATCGAGGCTCGGCAGTTCGAACCCGACGTGGAAATTCGTCGGCCACGCGGTCTCATCGTCGCCGGCGTGATCGATCACCACGTCGAAACCCGGGCGCTTGAGGATCCAGGATTTGTCCCAGCTTCCCGCGATCGTGAAGCCGAGATGCCGCTCGAAGAATCGGGCCGTCGCCAGTGTGTCGGCGGAAGGGAAGCTCAGGTGATTGAGCTTCATGGTTTGCGTCATGGCAGTCATTGCGAGTCTCCGTCATGCGTCGATCGGCGGAGGCCCCATGCCGTTCCGCCCGACGCACCCAGAATACGAGCCGCGGCTCGCATTCGACAATTCGCATTCGCCGCCTGGCTCGGCAGCGCGCGAACCCGCGAGAAATCGCGGATCGGGGCGCGATTGCGAGCGCTGCGGATCGCGCCATTCGCATTTGTATTAGTCCGTGATTTGGTTGAGCCACATCACTTCCGGCAGCCGCCCACCTTGTTTCTCGAGAGAGCCATCTCCACTGGATCCGCTTTCCGGACAGGTGGAACCATCGTTGAAAGCGACATGCGCCATGCCGCCCTACGTCTTCGCCGCTTCGTAAACCTTCGTCTCCGGATTGAACCGGTATTCGACGACATCCGCGGCGCCGTCGGGCTTTTTCCGGCCGGCGTTGTCGATGCCCGTCCCGTTCATTGCCACGCGAAGGCGCGGCCAGTCCCTGCCGTCTGCCGGCAGGAACGTCAGCGTCGCCGAGCCTTCCTTGCACGGTATCCGGTTGCCGGTACTCGCGGCATCGCATGCCGCGCCGCTATTGTTGCCGCGAAACACGTTGCCGGCATAGGTCCAGTCGGTATCGTCAGGACTACTGGACGCATCGGTGCGCCGATAGACGAACATGCCGAACGACTTGATCCGGGTACCCGAAGCCACGTACCAGGTCGGGACGGCCAGCACGATCCGCCCGTCCGGCAGGGTCGTGCTCACGGCGGATTCCCTGTCGTCGATCGTGTCGGCCTTCTCGTCGCCGCCAAACTCGCCGATCGAGCGTTCCGACTCGACCATGTTCCAGCCGGCCACGCCGCCGTCCGTGATCCATTCGAAGGTCGCCTCCGTGATCGTCACCCTGGCATCGTGCGCCGGCTCGGCGGTGTTCTCCTGTTCGGCGTACTTGTTCGGCGTCTCGTAGGCGAAGCCGGTGAAGTAGTGGCCGCCGTTCAGGTCGAACGCGTGGCCGTACCAGTATGTGGCCTGGCTTCCATTGGCGATCTCCATCGTCGCCTCGCCATGCGCGTCCTTCTGGTAAATGCCCTCCAGCACCTGGCCCGGCCTGGGCGGCACGGGCGAGTCGCGCCCCTCGCGCTGCGAGGTAACGGCCTGCCTCGCCGACGCGGCCGCCGGTTGCGCATTCGATGCGGTATCGGCCTGGCCGGAACGATCCCCGCATGCCGCGACCAGAAGCGAAACGACGGACAGCCATGCAATTTTCCCGATCATGTGCCTTTACCCCGGATGCGTCTTCAAGTGACCCGATGCGCGCTCACGGGTGCACCAATTGATCTCGCCGTTCGATACCGGTTGCCCGGCCGATCGATTCGGGCGCCGGTTCTCTTGTCGAACCCACGGCGCGGACTGTCCGGGCGCTAGCGGCACCTGCCGTCGTAACCGGCCGGCAAAGCCGATGGCAACGCGACGCGCTGCGCGGGAAGCATCCTGTTCTCGGGTTTCATCGTTTTCATGTTTCGTTGTCGGCGCCCATACGGGACTGGAAGACGTGCTCGGACACGCTCAATGCGGAGTGCATTGCGCCAGCGCCGATTATCTCCACAATCGGCGAATAAATCATCCATCGACGGCATCGCCTGCCGGACAGGCCCGGCTCAGCCACACCGCTTTTCGCGACGCATCAAGCGTCGACGGCCCGGGGGCGACAGACACACCCCGGGCCACGGATCTCCCGTCGGGGTCGGACATCACGACCGCTGCCCGACACCACCGTTCGATCGATACTGCGCGGACAACGTCAGAACTGGTAACCCGCGCCCACCACCGCGCCGAAGTCCGAACGCGTGTTGCCCGTCACCGACGCCTTGACGACCCAGCGGTTGCTTTCCGTCACGTACGAGTACCCTGCGGCGAAACCCTGCTGGCCGTGATAGTTCGACGTCGCCGCCGAGACCATCGAGCGGCCCGCGCCCGTCGGTTGCGGCAGGCCGGCCACGGCCATTGCCGATGCCACTCCGCCGTACATGTCCTTCTTCAGGTCGTTGAACGAGTTGTACACCTGGCCGATGCGCTGGTCGGTGTAGCCCTTCGCCTGCGACGTGGCGGTCGACAGGTTGTCGTTCAGCTGCTGCACGTTGACCGCGTCGGTCGGCGCCGTGCCGGCCGCGACGTTCGTGACCTGGCGCTCGCTGCCCTTCGCACCGACCGAGAACGAATTGTCGCGATCGGCGACGGAGCCCTGGCCGACCGCCACCGCGTTCTTGCCGGTTGCGGTTGCCGTCGACCCGATCGATCCCGCATCGGCACGTGCGATCCACGTCGTGTTCGCATCGGTCGCCGCCGCGCGGATCTGGTCGTTGGCCGCCGCGTTCTTCAGCGCGTTGTTGAACTGCCCCATGTTGACCGCGTCGTTGTCCTTCACGCCCGCCGCGACACCGGTCAGCACGCGGTCGCCCGACGTGCCGGAGAAGTTCACGCTGGTGCCGCCGGTGTCCTTCCCGACCGTGATCGCGCCATTCGGGTCCTGCTGCTGCACGAGGCCGGCCTTGCCGTTCGCGATGTTGTTCACGTTCCCCTGCAGGTTCGTGATGTCGGTCGTGTTCTTCGCGACCTGCTGGTTGGTCGCGTAGAGCTGCGAGCCGTTCACCGCATCCGTGCTGGTCGCGCTGAGCGTGCCGGCCTGCACGTTGGTGATGCGCGTGCCACCCGCGCCACCGAGCGTGATCGAGCTCTTCGACGCGTCGTCATACTGCACCGCGAGCGCACCGAGCTGGTTGAGGCTCGACTGCACGCCCTTCAACTGCTTGACGTTCACCGCGTCGGTATCGGCGGTGCCCGCGGCGACGTTCTTCAGCACGACGGCCGCATTCGCGTCGCCGCCGATGAGCGATACCGAATTCATCCGGTTGCCGTTCGCGTCGACGTCGTACTTGACGACGTTCTTCACGGCCTCACCCGCCTGGTTGGATACCTGCGTGATCTGCTGTTCGAGCGACGACTTCACGCCCGACAACTGGCCGCCGTTCACCGCGTCCGTGCTGCCCGCGGCGACGTTGCCGTCGGCCACGTTCGTCAGCTTCGTCGGTGCACCGCCACGCGCCGCGTTGTAGGCACCGAGCGTCGGGTCGAACTGCAGCGCGTCCTGCTGCAGCCCCGCGATCGCGGCCGCGTTGCCCGCGATGTTCGTTTCGGCATTGCCGATACGCGTTTCGTGATTCTCGAGCGTCGTCGTGTTGTTGAGAACACGGCCGTCGAGATTCGTGAGCGCGTCGCCGACATTGTTGAACGAACCGCCGCCGACCTTATAGTCCGGCGCGCTGATCGAGCCGTCCGGATTCGCCGTCGCGCCGCCGCCCAGCGCGGCCGCCGTGCCGTCGGTTGCGCGGCGCAGTTGCGCGCCGTTCACCGCGTCCGTGCTGCCGGCCGCGACATTGCCTTCCGCGACGTTGGTCAGGCGCACCGGGCTCCCGCCGTTGCCCGCGCCGAGCGAAACCTGCTTCTTGCTCGCGTCGTCGTACTTCACGGCGAGTGCATCGAGCTGGCTCGTGCCGTCCTGGATCGCCGCGTTCAACTGGTCGACGTTGACCGCGTCCGTGCCGTTCTTGCCGGCCGCGACGTTGCCGATGCGTTGCGGGCCGTTGCCGCCGTGGCTCGCGTCGTAGGTGCCGAGGTTCGCGTTCCACTGGAGCGCGTCCTGCTGGAGCGCCGCGATGTTGCCGGTGTTCGTCGTCACCTGGTTGCCGAGCGTCGTCACGTTGTTGCTGACGTTCGTAATCGACTGGTTCAGCGAGTCGGTTGCCTTGCCGAGCTGGCCGACGTTCACGGCGTCGCTTGCGGCAGTGCCGTCCGCCACGTTGTGCAGGCCGACCGGCGACTGTGCGCCCTTGCCGCCGAGCGTCACGCCGCTGTGCGCGTCATCGTCGTACTGCACCGCGTTCTTCGTCGCGTTGCCGATCTGGTTGTTGATCGACGTGCTCAGGTTGCCGAGCGTCGTATTGATGTTGTTCGTCACGCTCGTGCTGAGCGACGACAGGCCGCCGTTCAGTTGCCCGACGTTCACCGCGTCGGTGTTCGCGACACCGGCCGCGACATTGTGCAGCGTCGTGCCGTTCGTGCCGGCGAACGTCACCGAGTCGAAGCCGCTCTGGCCGTCGTACTTGACGTTGCGTGCGTCAGCCGCCTGCAGGTTGCTGATGTTGGTGGTCGCCGTGCTCAGCGATGCGTTGATGCCGGTGACGTTGCTCTGCAGGTTCGTGATGTTCGACGCGGCGGTCGAGATCGACGATTGCAGCGGCGCGATGCTGCCGTTCAACTGACCGACGTTGACCGCATCGGTGTCGGCGACGCCGGCCGCGACGTTGCCGATGCGTTGCGGGCCGTTGCCGCCGTGGCTCGCATCGTATGCGCCGAGGTTGGCGTTCCACAGAAGCGCGTCCTGCTGGAGCGCCGCGATGTTCCCCGTGTTCGTCGTGACCTGGTTGCCGACATTCGTGATCGACTGGTTCAGCGTATCGGTCGCCTTGCCGAGCTGGCCGACGTTCACGGCATCGCTCGCGGCAGTGCCGTCCGCCACGTTGTGCAGGCCGACCGGCGACTGCGCGCCCTTGCCGCCGAGCGTCACGCCGCTGTGCGCGTCGTCGTCGTACTGCACCGCGTTCTTCGTCGCGTTGCCGATCTGGCTGGTGATCGACGTGCTCAGGTTGCCGAGCGTCGTGCTGAGGTTGTTCGTCACGCTCGTGCTGAGCGACGACAGGCCGCCGTTCAGTTGCCCGACGTTCGCCGCGTCGGTATCGGCGACACCGGCCGCGACGTTGTGCAGCGTCGTGCCGTTCGTGCCGGCGAACGTCACCGAATCGAAGCCGCTCTGGCCGTCGTACTTGACGTTGCGTGCGTCGGCCGCCTGCAGGTTGCTGATGTTGGTGGTTGCCGTGCTCAGCGAAGTATTGATGCCCGTGACGCTGGTCTGCAGGTTCGTGATGTTCGACGCCGCCGTCGAAATGGACGTCTGCAGCGGGGCGACACTGCCCTTCAGCTGGCCGACGTTGACCGCATCGGTGTCGGCGACACCGGCCGCGACGCCGCCGATCGTGGTGCCGTTGCTGCCGTCGAGCGCGATCGCCGCGTGCGAATCGTCGGTGTATTTCACGACGTTCTTCGTCGCCGTCACGATGCTGGTGCTGAGGCTGTTGCCCACGCTGGTCACACGCTGGTCGACGTTCGAAATCGTGGTCGACAGCGAATTGCCGACCGACGTCACGCGCGCGTCGACGTTGGCGATGCTTGTGCTGAGCGTGCCGTTCACGTTCTTCAGTTGCTGGACGTTGACGGCATCCGTATCGGCCGCGCCCGCCGCGACGTTCTTGAGCTGACGCTCGGCGCCGATCGCGCCGAACGACACCGCGCCGCCGACCGGCGCGGCCGTGCCGCCGAACACCGGCGTGCCGCCGTTGTTGGCGCCGACGCTGCCCGAGCCGATCGCCACCTGGTTGTTGTCGTTGGTCTGCGCGCCCGCACCGATCGCCACGGATTGCGTGCCGCCGGCGCGCGTCTGTGTCGCCGCGTCATACGACGCGCCGGCCGACACGCCGTCGCTCGAGGTCGGGTTCGCACCGCCGATCGCGACCGAACGGTCGCCGCTTGCCAGCGCCGAGTGGCCGAGTGCGATCGAGCTCGTGCCGCGCGCATCGGCGACGTTGCCGAGCGCCATCGAGAAGTCGCCGACCGCGGCCGACTGGCGGCCGACGGCGAGCGACGTATTGCCTTGCGCGACGGCTACCGTGCCGATGGCCGTGGCCGAGTTCGCCAGCGCCTGCGAACCGACGCCGATCGCAATCGCGCCGCCGCTGCTGGTGCCGCCCTTGCTGCTCGCATTCGACTGGTCGCCGATCGCGATCCCGCTGGTACCGGCCCTGGCGTTCGTCCCCATCGTGACGTTTGCCGTGCTCACCGCCACGTAGCTTCCGCTCTTGGTCGACACGCACAGCGGGTTCGTCCCGTCGATGCACTGGCCGTTCAGCGCGTTGTCCGGGTTGCCGCGGTCGACGAAGTTGTCCGCATGCGCGGCCCCCGCGATCAGGACACCTGCGCCTGTGAACATGGCGGCGGCAAGCGCCGAAATCTGCTTCCTCTTCATGGTCTTCTGCTCCGTTTTGTAGCGTCTGGTTTGTATACGGACTACTTAATTTTCTTGAAGGATTCAGCTGCGATTACGATTGCGACTGCGATTACGATTACGACTTCAGTGCGGAACCCGATTCCGATGCCCGGCCCGAGCGTGCCGAAGACGACACGCATCGCCCGCCCGTAGCGACGGGACGTTCGAAATCCCGGGCACGCCGTCGGTGTGACGGCCCGTTCCGTTAATTCGGTTAATGCATTAGGAATGCATATCGTTTGATATGGGCGAACTCGCCCATCGACTGAATCCGGAGATTCAACCGCCGTTATGGACACCCCTGATTTGATGTCGCGCCGACCGCGACCAACCCCGCTTCTTTTATTTCACCGACGGCAACCGGACGTGCGCCCGAGCGCTACGGACACGCGTTCGGATGAGCATCAATTGATGCCACGGCCCCGAATCATGCAACGTCCGCCACGCCCCTCCGTGCCTTGTGCTGCCCCGTGCAACCCTGCATTCAAAGTTCGGACGAATTATGAGACACGCACCTGAATTATTGAAGGCGACATTCTTTATAGATTGTAAAATCCAATACATTCAATAAGTTGCGTGAAAAACGCGCACCTCGCAAACGATTTCGTGGCGCCAAAATTAATCCAGATGTTTTGTCGGGCGGACAAATGCTTTGCCGAAACGGATTAAAAATAAATTCCGGCGAAAATATTTCCGCAGAAAAAACCGCCGAGCCGCACGATCGCGTGCGGGCAAGAATGAAAATGGCGGAAATGGACAGGCATCAGGTGCGATACCGCTCACGCAAATCACAATACCTGATGAAGAATCAGAAAATCGGAATGAAGCAAATAGAGTCAATGCGTCTGGCAAGAATCGAAATATCCCCCTACAATTCGGCTCGCATCGACACGGTCGGCCGCGCCCTTTTTCACGCGCGGCGACGGCAAAGCTTCGCGTCCTTACCGGATCAGCGATCAATACAAGCAACACCGGGTATTACGCCGACCGGTCGTCTGTCGCGCGGTTTGCGCGAAATCCGAATATCGATGCGCTTGTGCGTTGCCATAGAGCAGTTTCCAACGATTATCCGAACCGGGCCGGCCACCCGCAGGAACGCAGCCAGCAGCCATTCCAGAACAGGTGCACGATGCATCCATCGACCTCCGTATTGGGCGACGCTCATATCCTGATCGTCGACGATCAGCCCGACCAGCTTCGCTTGCTGATCGACATCCTGCGCGGCACCGGGTGCCGGATCAGCATTGCATCCGACGGGCTGCAGGCGTGCCAGCGCGCGCAGGCGCTCATGCCCGACCTGATCCTGATGGATGTCCGGATGCCGCGCATGGACGGCTTCACCGCATGCCGGCTGCTGGCCGCCGATCCGCTGACGTGCGCGATTCCGGTCATCTTCCTGACCGTGGCGGGCGCGTTGCACGAACGCCTGGAGGGGTTCGAGATCGGCTGCGTCGACTACGTGGTGAAGCCGTTCGAGCCGGCCGAAGTGCTCGCGCGGATTCGCGTGCAGCTCGCGCGGGCGACACGCGAGCGGCCCGTCGACACGGAAAGCGTGTTCGTGACCGGCAAGGACGACGACATCATCGTGCGCGCGGCCATCCGCCACCTGGCGCGGACGCTGAACGATCCGCCGACGGTGGAACAACTGGCACGCGCGGTCGGCACGCATGAAAAGCGGCTGTCGCGGGCGTTTCGCGACAATCTCGGCCAGACGGTGTTCGAGTATCTGCGGCACGAGCGGCTGCGGATCGCGCAGGATCTGCTGGATTCGACGTCGCTCAGCATTGCCAGCATCGCGAAGGAGATCGGTTTTTCCACGCCGGCGAATTTCGCGACCGCATTCCGCGAACGTTTCGGCCTCACGCCGACCGAGTGGCGGCGCCAGCGCCACGCCGGTGAACGCGCCGCGCGCCGGGAGCCGCAACGCGACGCGTAGGACGCGTTCCGCGCGCTCGCGCCTACCAGTTGTATTTCGCGCTGGCGAGCACGGTCCGCTCGTTGCCGAACACGCACACGTTGTACGACTGGCAACCGCTGACATAACGCCGGTCGAACAGGTTCGCGACGTTCAGCGCGAACCGCCAGTGCGGCATCTCGTAGTGCAGCGCCAGGTCGACCAGCGTCACGCTCGGCACCGTCAGCGAGTTGTCGGGCGCGCCCGCCGACGCACTCTGGTAACGCACGCCGCCGCCGAACCCGAGGCCCGACAGCGCGCCCGCGCGCCAGGTCCAGTCGGCCCACATCGAAGCCATCTGCCGCGGCAGCGGCACGGCCACCGGCCAGTGGTTCAGCGACGCGTCGTTCGCCTGCACGTTCTTGACGTCCTGATGGACGTACGACGCGACGACCGACAGCTCGCGGGTGACCTTGCCGACCGCGCTCAGCTCGATCCCGCGCGAGCGGACCTTGCCGGTCTGCACGGACGTCGTGCCGGTCGGGTCGAGACTGACCGGCGTCGGCGTCGCGACGTTGGTCTGGTCGATCTGGTAGAGGGCCGCACTCAGCATCAGGTTCCGGCCCGGCGGCTGCCAGCGCAACCCGGCTTCCGTCTGCGTGCCGCGTGTCGGCTTCGGCAGCCCGCCGCCATACAACCGCACGCCGATGACGGGATCGAACGACGTCGAATGGCTCACATACGGCGACAGCCCGGCGTCGCCCCAATAGGTGAGCCCGACGCGCCCGGAGAATGCACTGACGTCCTGCCGCGCCTGCTTGCCGGCCGTCCGGTCGTCGAACCGCGCATTGACGAAATCCTCGCGGCCGCCGAGCGTCAGCGTCCAGCGCTTCCAGCGGATCTGGTCTTGCGCGTACACGCCGAACGTGTTCATCGCCGTGTACTGGTCGACGTGGCCGAGCGACGTCGGGCCGGCGAAAATCGCGTCCGTGACGGGCCGGTACACGGGGTGATACAGGTTGAGCGACGGCGCGATCGCAAGCCACACGCTGTTGGTCGTCGTCTGCCGGTCGTATTGCACGCCGAGCAGCAGCGTATGTTCGAGCGGCCCCGTGCCGAAGCGGGCCTGCGCGTGGTTATCGATGTCGAGCCGGCTGTAGTTGAGCTGGAACAGCCCCGCGGTACGCATCATGTTGGTGGTGCTGCGGGGCGCGAAGCCGTTGCCGAACACCGTCGCGTCGTCGAGCGACAGGTGCGACCAGCGCACATCTTGGTGCAGCGACCAGATCGCGTTCACGCGGTGCTCCAGTGCGTAGCCGAGCGACCACTGCTTCTTCCGGTAGTCGTTGAACCCGGGGTCGCCCATGTAGATGTCCTGCGACAGGCGGCCGTTCGGGTTCGGCAGCACCGTGCCCGACGCAGGCAGGAAGTTCGACGAAATATCGCCGCTGTCCTGCAGGAACGTCGCCGAGAGCGTCAGCGACGTGTCGGCGTTCGGCCGCCAGCGGAACGACGGCGCCAGCGCGACGCGACGGTCGCCGTTCGGGCCGGTTTCCGCGTTGCCGTCGCGCGCCACGCCGACGAAGCGATACGCGTACCGGCCGTCCGGGTCGAGCGTGTCGCCGACATCGACCATGAATTGCTTGCGCGCGTCGTTGCCGATCTGCACGCCGGCTTCACGGACGCGTTCGCCGTCGGCGAGCTTCGTGTGCGCGTCAACGATCGCGCCGGGCTCGCCCGCGCCGTACAGCACCGACGTCGGCCCGCGCAGCACCGCGATCGAGTCGATCGTGTACGGGTCGACGCGCCAGTCCGCGATCACGGCCGTATGCGGCGCCGCCACGCCGTCGACGTACAGCGTCGGCGTGAAGCCGCGCAGCGCCGCATACGAGTCGGTGCGGCTGTCGGCACCGAACGTCGCGAATCCCGGCACGTAGCGCAGCGCCTGGTTCAGGTCGGTCGCGCCGGTCATCTCGATCTGCTGCGCGGTCACGATGTTGATCGTCTGCGGCACTTCGGCCATCGGCGTGTCGATTTTCGTGCCGGCCGTGGTGCGCAGCCCGACGAGCCCGCTCGACGAGCGGTCGCCCTTTCCCGTCACGTCGATTTCCGGCAGCACGGCCGCCGGCGGCGCCACTGCCGCACCCGATGCCTGTGCGTGCGCGGCGCCCGCTGCCGCCACGTACAACGCGCTTCCGGCGGCGATCGCCATCGCGCGTTTCGCCGCCCCCGTCCCCGTTACCATCGTTCCATGCTCCGTCGTGCTGGTGGGCGATTCGACCCGATCGCGGCGCGATCTCGGCGCGACGCAGCGCCGGCGCCCGCCCTGTGTTGTCATGCCGGCGATGCTGGTTGCGCGCGAGTCGGCATGCAACGGCCAATGGCGTCGTTCGCGAGCGCAGCGATCATACCGGGCGAACGTAACGGAGTCTTTAAAAAAAGTGCGCCGGCGGGAAAAGCCCGCGTTTGGCGCTTTGGAGGCGGGGCCGGCGCGGGATCGATCCATGCGGCGGCCCTCGTGGAAGGCGGGTGAAAGGCGGCGATGCCAGGCTGCATGCGCCCCGGGAGCGGCCGCGGGCTGCCGCCGGAGGGTCTAAGCGCGCACGCGCCGCATCCTGAGCGTCGCCAACGGCGACTCGCCGAACGCCCGCTTGTACTCGATCGCGAACCGCCCGAGGTGCGCGAAACCCCATTTCAGCGCGATGTCCGTCACCGATGCGAGCCCCGGCGACTCGTCGGCCAGCAGTTCCTCGCGCACACGTTGCAGCCGCAACTGCCGCACGAAGCCCATCGGCGTGATCCCGTGGCGATGGCGGAAGCCGGCGAACAGCGTGCTCGGGCTCACGCCGGCGAGTTCGGCGAGCCGCTCGATCGTCAGCGGCTCGTCGAGATGGGCGCGGATGTAATCCTCGACGCGCCGCACATAGAACGGCGCGAGCGCCACCGGCAGGTGCCGCGTGCCGTTGCGCGCGCTGTTCGGGTGGCCGTGCAGCAGCAGGTTGAGCAGCGTCGATTCGAGCGGCTCGAACGCGAGCGGATGACGCAGCGGATGCGCGTCCGTCGCGATCGCGCCGGCGAGGACCGGCAGCAACTGCGCGAGACACGCCCCTTGCGACGACGACAGGCTGAATGCCGGTTCGAATTCGACCGGCGCGCGCCGGTCGTCGCCGAAATGCCGCTGCGCATGGCGCTCCATCACTTCGCGCTCGATGCGCAGGATGACTTGCGGGCACGCGTCGCCCCAGCGCATCTTCAGCGGCAGCGTCGGCGAGATCAACGACGCGGTGCCCGGCGACGACACGAAACGCGCCGATCCGCACTCGATCTCCGCGTCGCCGCGCAACGGGATCTGCAACAGGAAGAAGTGCTCGAGCGGCCCGGGCTCGATGCTGACCCCGCCGCCGTAATCGAGCAGGTTCAACGACAGGTTGCCCCAGCGCGCATGATGCATGCAGCTGTGCAGCGCGCGCGATTCGCCGGTCGGCGTGAGCCGGTGCGGCTTGAAGACGTCGGCGACACGCGCGCGCACCTCGTCGACATCGTTCGACTGCAGCAGCAGGTTGTCGTGATTGAAACAGGCGGTGTCGTCCAGCCAGCCCGTTCCGGAAAATTGCGCCATCGATGTTCTCCCGTCATGCTCGGTTGCACTCGCGCCGTGCATGCGTTCCCGGTGTGGGGGCATTCGCCGCACGATCCGGATAGCGCCCGGAGTATCCGGACAGTCCGGCCGCCAAAGCACGCAAGTCCCGCGCAAACGACGCAAGAAACGGACCGTTCGCGCATCGTAAAAAACTGTGCGGGCTTTCAGCATCCGCACATACCCGCAGTCGGCCGCGCGCCTGCCCACGCGCGGCGGCCGGTGCCGCAGGTTTCCGGAATTCGCGGATACCGGCCGAAGAAAGCGGATAGAAGCGCACGTTTCGTCCGCCAATACTGGGCTCGTCGCAGCAATGAATTCAACGGAGGGACAGATGAAAGGACGTCACATCGAGATTCCGTCGCCGGACGGCGGAACGTTTCGCGCCT
The DNA here is from genome assembly GCF_000466765.1 of Burkholderia sp. AU4i. Lineage (NCBI taxonomy): Bacteria > Pseudomonadati > Pseudomonadota > Betaproteobacteria > Burkholderiales > Burkholderiaceae > Burkholderia > Burkholderia sp. AU4i. The sequence goes on from NZ_ASSI01000043.1 coordinate 77,927, forward strand.
ACCTGAGCGCGCCGGCCGGCGGCAAGGGGCCGGGCATCGTGCTGTGCCACGAGATCTTCGGCGCGAACGCGACGATGCGGGAGGCCGCCGACTACTACGCGGAGGAAGGTTATACGGTGCTCGTGCCCGACCTGTTCTGGCGCCAGACGCCGGGGATCGAGCTCGGCCATGCGGCAGCCGATGTGGAGCGCGCGATGGCCCTGTATCGCGAATTCGACGAGAACAAGGGCGTCGAGGACATCGGTGCCGCGCTGGACACGCTCAGGCAGCAACCGGAATGCACGGGTGAAGCCGGCGTGCTCGGCTACTGCCTCGGCGGCAAGCTCGCCTACCTCGCCGCGTGCCGGCTGCCGGGCGTGGCCGCGGCGGTCAGCTACTACGGCGTGGGCATCGAGCAGGCGCTGGACGAGGCCGCGCACCTGCAGGGACGGCTCGTGCTGCAGATCGCGGGGCTGGACCGCTTCTGCCCGCCCGACGCGCAGCAGCGCATCGCCGACGCGCTGTCCGGCCGCGACGGCGTCGAAGTGTATGTGTATCCGGGCGTCGATCACGCGTTCGCCCGCGTCGGCGGCGATCATTTCGACAAGGCCGCCGCGGTCATGGCCCACCAGCGCGCGATCGCCGCGTTCCGCGCCGCGCTCGGCCCGCACTACGACCTGTCCACACTGTGGGAAGCGCATCTCGAACACGAATTCGCCACGCGCAACGTCGATGCCACGATGGCGACGATGGTCGCCGAGCCGTACGTCAACCATGTTCCGACGCTGACGGGCGGCGTCGGCCACGACGAGCTCAAGCGCTTCTACACGCATCACTTCGTGCATGCGAATCCGCCCGACACGACGATCACCCCGATCTCGCGCACGATCGGCGCGAGCCAGGTCGTCGACGAGCTGCTGTTCTGCTTCACGCACACCACCGAGATCGACTGGATGCTGCCGGGCGTCGCGCCCACCGGCAAGCGCGTCGAGATTCCACTCGTCGCGATCGTCAAGTTTCGCGGCGACAAGCTCTATCACGAGCATATCTACTGGGACCAGGCGAGCGTGCTCGTGCAGATCGGCCTGCTCGATCCGGCCGGCCTGCCGGTCGCGGGCGTCGAGACGGCCCGCAAGCTGCTCGACGAAACCGTGCCGTCGAACGGCCTGATGCGCCGCTGGCAGGACAGCGAGCCGTCGACGGGTGCGCACTGACGCGCCCCCTCCCTCACCCCACGATTCACGGAGACACCCCATGACTGCCCTTGCTGGCAAAGTCGCGATCGTCACCGGCGGCGCCACGCTGATCGGCGCCGCGGTCGCGCACGACCTGAGCCGCGCCGGTGCATGCGTCGCGATCCTCGATCTCGATGCGGACAACGGCGCGCGCGTCGCCGGTTCGCTCGGCGACAAGGCCATGTTCGTCGCGCTCGACATCACCGACGATCGCGCGATCGAACGTGCGATATCGGCCATCGTCGAGCGGTTCGGCGCGATCGACGTGCTCGTCAACCTCGCGTGCAGCTACGTCGACAACGGCATCCAGGCGACCCGCAACGACTGGCTCGCCGCGATGGACGTCAACGTCGTGTCGGCCGCGATGCTCGCGAAGGCCGTGCATCCGCACATGACCCGGCGCGGCGGCGGCGCGATCGTGAACTTCAGCTCGATCTCGGCCGAGTGCGCGCAGACCGGCCGCTGGCTGTACCCGACGTCCAAGGCGGCGATCCGCCAGCTCACGCGCAGCATGGCGATGGATCTCGCGCCCGAGCGCATTCGCGTCAACTCGGTATCGCCGGGATGGACGTGGTCGCGCGTGATGGACGAGCTGACGCACGGCGACCGCGCGAAGACCGATCGCGTCGCCGCGCCGTTCCACCTGCTCGGCCGCGTCGGCGATCCGTCCGAGGTCGCGCAGGTCGTGACGTTCCTGTGCAGCGACGCGGCGAGCTTCGTGACGGGCGCCGACTACGCGGTCGATGGCGGTTATTCCGCGATGGGCCCCGAACAGGCGGTGCCGGCCATTCCGCGGCTCGCGGAGTGACCGTTCCCCGCCGCCGCTTCCCGCAATCATTCCGGCCGGCCTCCGGCCAACCAAGGACATCCCCATGAGACGTATCGCCATCGTCGGCGCCGGCCAGTCCGGCCTGCAACTCGCCTTCGCCCTGCTCGGCCAGGGCTATCACGTGACGCTCGCGACCAATCGCGACGCCGAACAGATCCGCACGGGCAAGGTCATGTCGAGCCAATGCATGTTCCATACCGCGCTGCAGATCGAGCGCGACCTCGGCCTGAACACCTGGGAAGAAGCGTGCCCGTCCGTCGAAGGGATCGGCATCGCGGTGCCGCATCCGGACGGCGGCGGCCGCAAGGCGATCGACTGGTCGTCGCGGCTGACCCGCTATGCGCAGTCGGTCGACCAGCGCGTGAAAATGGCCGACTGGCTCGACGGCGTGCGCCGCCGTGGCGCGGACGTGCGCATCGGCGACATCGGCGTGCCCGAACTCGAGGAACTGGCGAGCAGCCACGACCTCGTGCTGCTCGCGGCCGGAAAGGGCGAGATCGTCAACCTGCTCGGCCGCGACGACGCGCGCAGCGCGTTCGACCGCCCGCAACGCGCGCTGGCCCTCACCTATGTGAAAGGGATGACGCCGAGCCAGCCGTATTCGCGCGTGCGCTTCAACCTGCTGCCCGGCATCGGCGAGTATTTCGTGTTCCCCGCGCTGACCACGACGGGCCCGTGCGAAATCATGGTGTTCGAAGGCATTCCGGGCGGCCCGCTCGACTGCTGGGCCGACGTGAAGACGCCCGAGCAGCATCTGGACCGGAGCCTGTCGTTCCTGCGGCAATACGTGCCGTGGGAATTCGAGCGCTGTCGCGACGTCGAGCTCACCGATCCGAACGGCACGCTGGCCGGGCGCTTCGCGCCGACGGTGCGCAAGCCGTTCTTCCGGCTGCCGTCGGGCCGCACGGTGTTCGGGATGGCCGATGCGGTGGTCGTCAACGATCCGATCACCGGGCAAGGCTCGAACAACGCCGCGAAATGCGCGAACGCCTATTTCGATGCGATCGTCGCGCGCGATGCCGCGCCGTTCGGTGAAGACTGGATGCAGCAGACGTTCGAAGGCTATTGGGCCTATGCGCAGCATGTCGTGCGCTGGACCAACTCGCTGCTCACCCCGCCGCCGCCGCACATCCTCGAACTGCTCGGCGCGGCCGGCCAGTTGCCGTCGCTCGCCGCGGCGATCGTCGACGGCTTCGACGATCCGCGCCGGTTCTCGCCGTGGTGGTTCGAGCCGTCGGCCTGCGCGGCGTTCATCCGCGAACACAGCGCGCGTTCGGAGTGACCGGCATGGAAACGATCGCTACCGCCCCCCCGACCCTCGACCCGATGCAGCTGCGCGCCGCGTTCGGGCAGTTCCCGACCGGCGTCACCGTGATCACCACGTGCGCGGCCGACGGACGCAAGGTGGGCCTCACCGCCAATTCGTTCTCGTCGCTGTCGCTCGATCCACCGCTCGTGCTGTGGAGCCTTCGCAAGCTCGCGCCGAGCCGCCCGGATTTCGTCGCGGCCACCCATTTCGCAATCAACATCCTCGCGCACGACCAGATCGACCTGTCGCGCCGCTTCGCGACGCCCAGCGCCGACAAGTTCGACGGCGTGCCGCACGCGGATTCGGAAGCCGGCGGCGTGCCCTGCCTCGACGGCGCGAGCGCGCGCTTCGTGTGCCGCAACGTCGGCCACTACGAAGGCGGCGATCACCTGCTCTTCATCGGCCAGATCGAACAGTTCGACGCGTTCGGCAAGGCGCCGCTCGTGTTTCATGCGGGCCAGTATCGCGCGATCGCCGATCATCCCGATCTTTTTCGCACCGTTTGATTAGTTATACAGATAAATAACCAGGAGGTGGTGAACATGAAATTCGGCTCTCGCCTGCTCGTCGTCGCGGGCCTCTCGATCGCCGGCATGGCCGCAAGCGCGCCGGCCCGCGCAGCCGACCTGCCGGCGGTCAACCTCGGCATGACCAGCTTTCTCGACGGCATGCCGCCGGCCGGCTCCGGCTGGTACGGCACGCAGTACCTGCAGTACTACACGGCCGGCCGCGTCAACGACAACGCGGGCAACAAGGTCGGGTTGCCGAAGCAGGACGTCGACCTGTTCGCGGGGCTGAGCCAGCTCGTCTATCAGTCGCCGCTGACGTTCGCGGGCATGCATCCGGGCCTCGACGTGATCCTGCCGTGGATCGCGTCGGCGCGGACCGACGACGGCATCGGCAACGTCGCGCTGAATGCGCGTGCCGGCTTCGGCGACATGCTGATCGGCCCGTTCGTCCAGTTCGACCCGGTGATGGGCGCGCAAGGACCGCGTTTCGCGCAGCGCGTGGAATTCCAGTTCATCGCGCCGACCGGCGCGTACGACCCGTCGCGCGCGATCAACCCGGGCAGCCATGCCTGGTCGTTCGACCCGTACTGGGCGGCGACGCTGTGGCTCACGCCGAAATGGACCGTGTCGTGGCGACTGCACTATCTGTGGAACACGACCAACCATCGGCCGGCCACGTCGCTCGGCCCGGACGTGACGTCGACGCAGGCCGGCCAGGCGATCCACGCGAACTTCGCGACCGAGTACGAGGTGCGCCCCGGCTTGCGGCTGGGGATCAACGGCTACTGGCTGCGACAGACCACCGACATGAAGGAAAACGGGCAGGACGTGCCGGGCACGCGGGAGGCCGTGTTCGCGATCGGCCCGGGGGCCATGTACAGCTTCTCGCAACAGGATCACCTGATGTTCAACGCGTATTTCGAGACTTATGCGCGGAACCGGCCGCAGGGCACGCGGATGGTGCTGCGGTACGTGCATCACTTTCAGTGAGGGCCGAGACCGGGCGAACGGCGGCCGTGCCCCCCGCGCGCACACCGGTCGTGATCCGCGACCTCCGCTGCATCGCGCACGACGTGATGCCGGCAAACTTCGCCGGCATTCAGGTTAGCAGTAGGGGGCAGCCGATCAGGCGGTGGACTACGGCTAGTTCCATGGCCGACCATGGGTCCAGGATGCATTGACGCCGCTATGGTCAACCTGTCTCGCGGCGCCGCCTGGGGAGGGAGCCTCCATGAAGCCTGTTGCCGTGCCGGCCGGCGGCGGTGGCCGCCCGGCACGCGAATCCTTCATCGACGTTTCCGCCGGTCCCGGCGTAACGCCGGTTCGCCGCTTACTGCGACATCCCGACGAACGTCGGCAACAGCACGCGATAGACGTGAATCATCGCCGGCCCGAGCAGCACCAGCATCAGCGACGGAAAGATGCAGAAGATCAGCGGGAACAACAGTTTCAACGCAATCTTCGCGGCCCGCTCCTCCGCGCGCATCCGGCGTCGCGTGCGCAGCATGTCCGACAGCACGCGCAGCGATTCGCTGATGCTCGTGCCGAAACGATCGGCCTGGATCAGCATCGCGCAGAACGATTCGATGTCCTCGACGCCGGTACGCAACGCGAGATTGCGCAGTGCCGTCTCCTTCGTGAAGCCGGAGCGCATCTCGAGCAGCAGCAGGTCGAGTTCGCTCGAGACCACCTCGCTGCTGAACCGCAGCTCCTCGCTCACCTTCATCAGCGCCGCGTCGAGCCCCAGCCCCGCTTCGACGCACACCGTGAGCAGGTCGAGCGCGTCCGGGAAATCCTCGAAGATCTTCTGCTGGCGCACCTTGATCCGCTGCGACAGCACGATGTTCGGGATGTAGTAGCCGATCCCGGCAAGCACGACGAGGATGACCGACAGGAGTTCGCGCTGATCCCCGAGCCGGGTCGTGATCAGTACCAGCAGCGCCGCGCACGGCACGGCGAGCGCGAGCATCGTCTTCGCGGTGAAGTACAGCGCCGCCGCGCTCGGGTTGCGCCAGCCGGCGTTCATGAGCCGGATGCGCAGCGGTGAATTCTCCCACCCGTCCTTCGGCACCGACAGCCTGGAGATCGGGGTGGACAGCTCCACCAGCTTCGCGACCCAGCGCGACGCCAGGTCGTCGGTGTCGCCGGGGCCCGTGCCGGCGCCGCCGGCCTGCTGGATCCGGCGCTGGATATTACGCGGCGCGAACAGCAGCATCCCGATCAGGGCGCCGCCGGCCACGAAGATGAACAGGCCGCCCAGCATCACGGCGTGAACTACGCTCAGGTTTTGCATGACAGTCTCGCTACGGTTCGTTATTCAGCTCACGCGTCAGACGCGAATCCGGACAATGCGGCGGATCCACAGCAGGCCAAAGAGCATCGTCACCAGCATCGTGCCGACCATCCTGATCCCGGCCGGATCTTCCCAGAGCACCGACAGGAACTCGCGGTTCATCACCGCGATCGCCCCGGCCGTACCGAACGGCAGCAGCCCGAGGATCCACGCCGACAGCCGCCCTTCCGCCGACAGCACACGCACCTTGTCGAACAACTTGAAGCGCTCGCGGATCAGCGCGGAGATGCTGTCGAGCAGCTCGGCCAGGTTGCCGCCGGTCTCGCGCTGGATCAGCACCGCGATCACGAAATAGCGCAGGTCCTGCACCGGCACGCGGGTCGCGAGATTCATCAGCGCGTCGTGCAGCGACACGCCGTAGTTGACCTCGTCGAACGTGACCCGGAACTCGCCGCCCATCGGATCGGGAAACTCCTCGCTCACCATCCCGAGCGTGCTCGTGAACGAATGACCGGAACGCAGCGCGCGCGAAATCATGTCGCAGATGTCCGGCAACTGCCGTTCGAGCTTGCGCATCCGCCGCCGGCGGGCGCGCAACACGACCATCGCCGGCAGGCATCCGGCACACAGCGCGATCGGCAGCGCAGCCAGCTGCGGCAACGTGGCGAAACTCAGCGCGACCCACGCGATCGCCGGAAACACCGCGCTGAGCACGATCAGCTTCGACAGCGTCCAGTCGAGGCCCGATTGCTGGATCAGGAGATCGAGCGCCTGCACGCGCGGCACGCGCAGCAGCAACTGGTCGAACGGCTTCGACTCGTCGAGCATCCGTTTCTTCAGGATCGACAGCCGCTCCTGCTGGACGTTGCCGCCGGCCGACATCGCGCGAATGCGCGACTCGATCCGGCGCGCGGCAGCGCCGTGCCGCGCGTTCCACCATTGATAGGTGCCTTCGATCGTCAGCACGACCGCGACGAACATGAGAATCACAAAGGCGTAAAAGATCGTGTTCATGAGGTCTCCCCGGCGGTTAGCGGCGCCCTGTCGTCAGTTCGTCTCGTAACGCTGCGACGGGTCGTACAGCGAATCCGGCAGGTTGATGCCGAACGCCTGCAGCCGCTCGACGAACTTCGGCCGCACGCCGGTCGCGCAGAAGTGGCCGCGTACCGAGCCGTCGCGGTCCACGCCCGTGCGCTTGAACGTGAAGATCTCCTGCATGTTGATGATGTCGCCCTCCATCCCGGTCAGCTCCTGGATGCTGACGATCTTGCGCTTGCCGTCCGTCAGCCGCGCCGCCTGCACGACCACCGAGATCGCCGATGCGATCTGCTGGCGCATCGTCTTCGGCGGCAGCGTCAGGCCGGAGACGCTGATCATGTTCTCGAGCCGCGTCAGCGCGTCGCGCGGCGTGTTCGCGTGGATCGTCGCGAGCGAGCCTTCGTGGCCGGTGTTCATCGCATTGAGCATGTCGAGCGCTTCGGCGCCGCGCACTTCGCCGAGGATGATCCGGTCGGGGCGCATCCGCAGCGCGTTGCGCACCAGCGTGCGCTGCGTGATCTCGCCCTTGCCCTCGATGTTCGGCGGGCGCGTTTCGAGCCGCAGCACGTGCGGCTGCTGCAGTTGCAGCTCGGCGGCGTCCTCGATCGTCACGATCCGCTCGTTGCGCGGAATGTAGCCGGACAGGATGTTGAGCAGCGTCGTCTTGCCGCTGCCGGTGCCGCCCGACACCAGCACGTTCACCTTCGCGCGCGACAGCGCATCGAGCAGTTCGGCCATCGGCGGCGTCAGGCTGTGGTAGCGCACGAGGTCGTCCATCTTCAGCGGGTTGACCGCGAAGCGCCGGATCGACATCAGCGGCCCGTCGATCGCGGACGGCGGGATGATCGCGTTCACGCGCGAGCCGTCCGGCAGGCGTGCGTCGACCATCGGGCTCGATTCGTCGATGCGGCGCCCGACGCGCGACACGATCTTCTCGATCACCTTCATCAGGTGGGCATCGTCGTAGAACGTCACGTCGGTCAGTTCGAGCTGGCCGGCGCGCTCGACATAGACCTGCCGGTACGTGTTCACGAGGATGTCGGAAATGCCGGGGTCGCGCAGCAGCGCTTCGAGCGGGCCGAAGCCGAACATCTCGTCGTACACGTCGATCGCGAGCTGCCGCCGCTCGATGTCGTTCGCGGGCATCCGTTCGTCGTCGAGGATGCGCGAGATCAGCCCGGCGATTTCCTGCCGGACCTGATCCTGCTGCAACCGCGACAGGCGCTCCAGCTCGACGCGCTCGAGCACCGCCAGGTGAATTTCGCGGCGCAGCTTCTGGTACGCGTCGCGTACCGACGAATGCGCCGGGCCGGCCGGTTCGTTGCCCGCCGCCAGCGGCTGGGCCCGGTGCAAGGACATCTGTTCGCGCAATGACATGATGGTTCCCCGAAAGATTTACATGGACTTGAGCTTCGGCGTGGCCTTGCGGCCGAACAGCCGGGACATCAGCGGTTCGCTGTGCTTGGTGCCGCGCCCCACGCGCACCTCCCCTTCGACGAGCTGCTTCGCGTATCCCTGCAGCGCACGCGCGACCGTCGTGCCGCGCGCGAGACGCGACACCGGGTGGCCCTGGTTGATCGCTTCGAGCACGGTGTCGACATCGTCCGGAATCGTGCAGGCCGCCTGCAGGCCGAGCACTTCCTCGAGCGCGGTGCGGGTCCGGTCGCTCGCGCGCGTCGCGCGGTTCAGGACGAGCCGCATCTGGTCGGTCGAATAGCCGAGCGACACGAGGATCTCCAGCAGCCGGCGGCCCGCACGCACGTGCGGCATCGCGGGTTGCATCACGAGCTGGATCTGGTCGCTGCGATCGAGCGCGACCATCGACAGCGGATTGATGCAGACGCCCAGGTCGAAGAGCACGAAGTCGTAGCGCGGCGCGGCGACGCCCAGGATCCATTCGAGCGCGTCCTCGCGCATCTCGGCGGCCTTGACCGGGTCGCCGGCGCCGGCGAGCACGTGGAAGTTCTCCGTCACGCGCGCGACGCTCGCATCGAGGAACGCGCTGTCGAGCCGCTCGATCTGCGCACACAGCTGCGGCAGCGTCGACGGCGGGGTTTCGTCGCTGACAAGGAACGCCGCGTCGGCGAACTGCTGGTTCAGGTCGATCAGCAGCACGCGGCGCTTGAAGCCTTCCGCGATCTCGAAAGCGATGTTGCTGGCCGCGAAGCTCGTGCCGGCCCCGCCCTTGCACGACATGAACGACACGATCCGCGTATCGTCGGCGTCGCGCCGCGTGCTTTGCGCGGCCGCGCGTGCGAGCGCATTGCCGAGCGCCTGCAGGTCGAGCGGCCATTGCAGCACGTCGCGCGCGCCCGCGCGCATCGCGTCGAGCAGCACGTGCGGCGACGCATCCGCCGTCACGAGGATGCAGGTCAGCCCGGTGTGAACCCGGCAGATCCGCTCGATGGCCGCCAGCTCGGGCGCGTCGAGCGACGTGCCATCGACCAGCAGGATGTCGAACGCGTCGAGCCCGTCGGTGCGATGCTCGATCTGCGACGGGCGGCCAGTCGCGCGTGTGGCGCGATAGCGTCCGCAGTCGGTCACGAGGCGCGCGATCTGCGTGAGCCGCGCGGTATCGTCGGAAGCTACGAGGATGTTGATCATGTCGTGTGCCTCGCCTGTTCGATCAATTGCAGTTTGCACCGCCGGTCGCGGAAGTCAGGCTTTCGCGCGGCAGCGTCGTCGTGAACGGCGGCATCTTCACCGACACGTTCATGAACGGGATCATCGTCTTGACCGTGACGTTCGTGACGCTCACCGTCACGAACGCGCAGGTGTTCACGGTACAGCTCGCCGGCGAGTAGTTCACCGACACGTTCGCGTTCGACAGCAGCGGCAGCAGCGCCGTCACGCGTTTCGCGACACCGGCGGCATTGACGTCGCAGACCACCGCCGTGCGCGCACCGAGGCGCACGGCCTCGCTCGCGGTACTCCAGTAGAACAGCACGCGACCGAATTCGAAGATGCCGATCAGCAGCATGACCAGGACCGACGCGATGAGCCCGAACTCGACGATCGTCGAGCCGCGTTGGCCGCGCCGGCGTGACAGGGGGACTGGGCGCGCGCTCATGACACTTGCCTCATCACGGTGACGATGTTGCCGAACGGGATCGACGTCAGCCCCGGATACGCGGGGATCGGCTGGTACGTGTAGCCCTTGATCTTCACCTCGACGACGTTGATCGCACCTGTCGCCGTGCCGCTCGCCGCATTGTTGTTCGAGTCGTAGGTCGGCAGGTTCGAGAATTGCGCCGGGTCGGACGCGTCGCTGCAACCGGTCGTATGCTGCGCGTCGCAGATGGTCACCATCGACGTCGTGAGGCCCGGCACCAGTTCGGTGCCGGCCGAGCCGCACGTCGTGCTGCCGTAGACGACGAGGCACTGCGCCGCCGACACCGGATACGCGCTGTCGGTCGGCAGCCAGATCGACAGGTAGCGCGCCGCGTCGCGGGTCGCCTTGGTCAGCGTCTCGTACTGGTAGATCGCGCGGCCGAACTCGGCCACGCCGGTCGCGAGCAGGATCATCGGAATCAGCACGATCGCGAACTCGACGGCGGCCACGCCACGGGTGCGCGAACGGCGAAACGGGGGCCTTTTCATGATCGTCTCTCCCTATTGAACGAGCATCGGCACCTGGACCCCGGACGCGCTGCCGTCGCCGGGCAAGCCGTGCGTCGCGCACGGATTGTTGCCGGAGACGGACGAGCCGAGGTATTCGAGGTGCGCTATGACGGGGCCACTGCCCGAGCTGAACGGCAGCGGATCGAGCATCAGCACGCAATCCCATTGCGTCACGTGCACCTTGCCGCTGTTCCCCTTCAGCGACGAGCAGTCGCCTTCCGGCGCGAGCGCGACACGGCGGTCGCCGCCATAGGTCTGGTAGTTGCTCGCCGTGACGGTGCCGTTGGTGGAGATCCCGCTGCCCGACGGCGGCGCGCCGTCGCCCTGGTAAGGCTTGAAGTTCGAGCGGTCTGTCACGAACTGCGTGTACGCATCACCCTTGATGCCCGCCGTTCCGGGCGGCCCGTAGTTCGGGCCGACATACGCGTAGCCGGTGAAGTCGGGCTGGCCGCTCGAGCCGTTCGCGCCGTTCGTATAGATGCCGAAGCGCGTGTTCCAGGCGCGGAGCGACGCCGACTTCAGGCCGGTGGAGCCGAGGTCGGGCGGGCTCGTGATATTGCAGGTATTGCCCGACAGCTCGCTCGCGATGGTCGGCTCGTTCGTCGAGCCGTCGAGTGCCGCCCAGCCGAAGTTGCCGGGCCCGTAAGACGAACCGGACGGCGACGTGATCCAGTCGCCGACGTTGTAGGACGGCGCGCCCGTGGCCCGGCATACGAACACCGGGATCGCGCATGCCGTCTGGCCGCCGCCCACCGTCGCGATCGCGCTGGCCGACACGGTCGCCGCGTTCGCGATCTTGGTGCCCGGCAGCACGTTCAGCACTTCCATGAACCAGTGCGAGATGTTGCTCAGCGACGCGGTGCACTGCACGTACTTCACGTTCGCCGGCGTCGTGACCGAGTTCTTCGTCAGGAACGCATTGGTCAGCGAATCGCTGAACGTCACGTTCGTGTCGGTCAGCATCTTCACCGACTGGTTCTGGAAGAACGCGAAATTCAGGTGGCCGGCGGCGATGCCGTCGGCCTCGGCCACGGTCAGGCTGATGGCCCCGGTCAGGTCACGCGCAGCCGACAGCGCGCATGCATCGGCGCTGTTCTGCAGTTCGCTGCGCGTGACGTACAGCTTGCCGAGATCCAGCGCGAGGCCGACGAACCCGATCATCACCGCCAGTGCGAGACCGACGATGATCGCGACGGCACCGCGCTGGCGATGCAGGCTGCGACGCATGACTTTCGGATAGCGGGCTGCGCTGTTCATGGCTTTTCTCCCTGAGCGTGCCGTCGTTACTGGGTGGCCTTCCCGATGCCGATCACGAATGCATTGGCGGGCGGATCGACCTGCTTGAACGACTTTTCGTAGTTGTCGAGCGCCGATGCCGCCGCGCCGCCGTCGACCACCGTCGTCGCCGCCGCGTGTTCGGCGGCATGTGGATCGATGATCTGGGCCTGCGTCACGGCGCGGACCGATTCGCCGAAGCGGGTGTCCCACACCGGGGTCGACGACATGCAGCCGGCAAGCGCGAAGGCGAGCGGTGCGGCGAGCGCCGCGCGGCGCACGAATACGAGGTAGGCGGATTTCATGAGTGTCCCCTTGGATGGCATCAACGATCGGTGGACTCGGATTCCGAGCGGGCGACCTGCGCATGGGCGGCCACCGGGAGCCGGTGCGTCGACCGCGCCGGTGCGGCCGGCTGGGCCGACCGGGCCGGTGCGTCGGGGCCGGCCGCCGCAAGGCGCGCGGCGGCGGCTTCGATGCGCGCGACGCGGGCCGCGTTCGCCGCGTTCGCCGAGTCAGCCCCGTCGG